>CADCCA010000053.1 GCA_902799855.1 uncultured Erysipelotrichaceae bacterium
GAAGAAAACGCTGTTATCTTCGGCTTAACCGCAGAAGAAGTGGAACGCCATAACACCATGAACGATTACAACCCATGGGATGTTTATAATAATGATTATCGCGTTAAGGGAATCTTGGATTCATTATTCAATAGTGAATGGTCTGGTTTCCGCCACGATAGATTCACCATGATTTTTGATGAAATCATGAACAAACATGATGAATACTACATCCTCGCTGATTTTGATAGTTATGTTAAAGGTCAAGAAAAGATTCAAGAGTTGTATCAAAACCGTAAATTATGGAACAAGATGTGCTTGATGAACATCGCTAACTCTTCATTCTTCACAAGTGATAGAACTATCAAGAGTTACGCGGAAGAGATTTGGCACTTAACTGAGGTCAAATAATATGCAAATCGACCTCAATCATTTATACAAAAAGCAAGCTGAACTAGATCAACGTATTGCCGATAACCATCATGTTAGCTATGCTTCCACAAGACATAGAAGAATTCTTGCTCTTTTAGTGGAAATCGGTGAATTCGCTAATGCGACACGCTGCTTTAAGTATTGGTCAAATAAGAGTAGTGAACCACTCGATATAGTCTTAGATGAATATGTCGATGGCTTACATTTCTTCCTTTCTTTGGGCATTGATATCAACGTTAGCAAAAGAGCGTATAACCACACTAAGCACGCTGATAATTTGACTGATCAAATCTTGGAAGTGTATCGTTTAGCCTCTATTTTCTTAAAGAAACAAGATGAAAAGAGCTATGTTAAAGCTTTTCAAGCTTTTATCAACATCACACCTTTATTAAAAGTGAGATGGTCGACAATTGAAAAGGCCTACTATAAAAAACTTGGTGAGAATTATTCCCGCCAAGACAATAACTACTAAGCTAAGGTTTATTAATCGTTTAATAAGGAATCGATATCGTTCTCGGTATAAACTTCGATTCCTTTTTCTTTTAAATAACGAGCGGTAATTCCCATTCCGGAAATCACTTTATGAGAGAAAGAACCATCATAAATCTCATTAGAACCACAAGAAGGAGATTTCTCTTTTAAGATAACTTTCTTAATTTTAAGAAATAAGCAAATATTAAATGCGAGTTCAGCCCCTCTTTCAAACGCCATTGTCACATCTTGTCCTTCTTGATTAATGACGCGACCATCTTTGATTTCTGATGGTGAACGTGGTGTTTTTAAGCCGCCTTCAACTTCAGGACAAAACGGGATAAGTTCATACTTTTCTAACAACTTATCGATTAATGGTGATTTGTTATTGCCGCCGTTATATTTAACGTTATCACCAACTAAACAAGCAGAAATGAGAATTCTTTCCATAAAACGAAATTATTTTAATGTGAAATAATCTCTTCTTCAAGACGCGCAAACAAATCATAAATAATTATGATTATTAATTGAATTAAGATAGAATATTAGCATGGACACAAAAATGGTGTATAACCTTGAAGGCAAAGATTACGAAGTAGTCATTACATATAAGCGAATAAGAAATATCCATTTCCGTTTTGAAAACGGTGCCTTTCGTATTTCGTGTCCAAGAAGAACTCCGGAAAAAATGATTAAAAGTGGGTTAGATAAGTACGCTAAAAAGCTCGTTAATAGAAGTGTCAAAGAACAAGCTTTTGGAGATGATTACTTTTATCTCTTTGGCAAGAAAATTGAAGTCTCATACCCTGGTCAATTGCAGTATGATGCTGAGACAACTTTATGCTATAAAAGTAAAGATGATTTGTTAAAGAAATTACGCAAATTATTCTTAAACTATATGACGTCTCGCACGCTTTTATTTGCTGACCGCATGAATTGTCCCCATTATTTCGTAAAGGTGAGACAAATGAAATCTAGATATGGTTCAAATAATCGCCATGCTAAGACAATTACTTATTCTTTAACTTTGCTTCATTATTCCCCAGAAATCATCGATTCAGTAATTGTTCACGAACTCGCACATTGTTATGTCTATAATCACAGCGATAGTTTCTATCGTGTTGTATATAAGTACTGTCCAGAGTATGATGTATTAAGGAAAAAACTAATCAAGGCGGTATTTGAATAATGCTCGAAATAATGTCCAAAAATAATCAAAAGATTAAAGATGCCTGCGCTCTTAAAATGAAAAAGGTGCGTCAAGAAAAAGGTCTTTTCTTAATGGAAGGCATTAAAAACCTTGATATGGCTTTAAAATTTGGTGTTGTTAAGCAAATCTTCACCTCTATTGGTTTACCGAAACTCAAACAGGATGTCGAATGCTATAAAGTAAACGACGAAGTACTAAGAAAACTTGCTAATTCAGAAAACCCAGAAGGTGTGGTCTTTGTTTGCGAACAATTAAAGCCCAAAAAAGATCCAAAAGATTATCATAAAATCGTTTATCTAGATCAAATTAATGACCCAGGTAATTTAGGCACAATTTTAAGAACAGCAGTAGCATTTAACTACGATGCTGTTATCTTAAGCAAAAGTAGTGTAGATTTATATAACGAAAAAGTCGTAGCGGCTAGCAAAGGAGCTTTATTCCTTATCGATGCTTTCTACGATGATATCGCAAATTATATTAGTAACCGCACAGTTATTGTCAGTGCTTTAGATGGTGCTGTTCCTTTATCTACTTGTCCAAAAGAAGAAAACTTTGTGCTTGTTTTAGGCAATGAAAGTCATGGTGTCTCTCCTGAAATAATCAAAAAAGCTGATAAAGTTGTAAAGATTGAAATGGAAGACGCTATTGATTCTTTGAATGTCGCGGTAGCCGCTGGTATCTTGATGAATTATTTCAAATAATATGGTTGGTCCAATTGCGAAAGTATATCTTGAAAAGTTTGTGTGCCGCTATGATAAAGAAATAGGGGTTCCTTATTATTCTGTCGAGGATTTCAAAGGCTTCAATCGTGAAGCTTTTACTTTTAACAATTCCAAAGGAATTGAAATTCATTATTTCTATTATTATTACGCTAATTATCGCGCCGATAGAATCATCCTTTTCTGTCCAGGCTTAGGACCAGGACACGCCTCTTATATGGCGGAAATTGAGACGCTTGCGAAACGCGGTTATAAAGTTCTAACTCTAGATTACACGGGATGTGGTGAATCTAAAGGCGATAACATGGGTTCTTTAAACTTTCCAACTAAAGATGTGATGGAGCTTTTAGATTTGCTTAAACTAGACCAAGAAATCATTCTTATCGGCCACTCCTTAGGAGGATTTACTGCTTTAAAGGTAGCTTTTTTAAGAAAAGAAATCACTAAAGTCGTGGTTATGTCACCAATCCTTGAAATCAAATCAATGATTCTAAAAGCCTCTAAATCTAAATTTATCACTTATTGGCTCATGAAATATGAACAAAAGGTCGCTAAAGAATATAACATTATTGATGTACCTAAATATTTATGTAACACAACCGATAATATCTTATTTATCCAATCAGTTGATGATCCAATGGTGCCTTATGAAACGTCATTAAAAATCGCGGAAGAAACCAGTAATCCACACATCAAAACTATTAAAATGGAAGGCCGTAAGCATAACCCTAACTATTCCGAAGAGGCAGTACAATACATGAACCAAGTTTTTGGCGCGTTCAACCGCCGTGTCATGGATAAGAAAATAACCACGGACGAAGAAAGAATTGCTTATTTCAAAGATGTCTCTATTGCTAAACTAACCGAACAAGATCAAAAGTTATTCGATCAGATATTCGCATTTATCAAATAGTAACTTTTATCCTCATCAAAACATTATTACAAAATTCATATGTAATATGTTTTTTTATGCTATAATCATTAACGAATTTGAAAGCGAGGACGCTTATGGAAAATAACAATCTATTAGAGTTAAAAGAAAAAGCTCTTCAAGAAATTGAGAAAGCTGAAACTAGTGATGCTTTAAATGCTGTCCGTAATACTTACCTTTCCAAGAAAAGTGATCTTTCTAGTTTGACTTCTAAGATTGGTACCTTACCTCCAGAAGAAAGAAAATCTTTTGGCGCAGCATTAACCGAAGTGAGAGTGGCCATTACTTCTGCCATTGAAGAAAAAGCCGCTTTTCTTAAGAACAAAGAATTAGATGAGCGTCTCAGTAAAGAGACAATCGACATTTCTTTACCAGGTCATTCCTATAATTTAGGAGGCCGTAACCCATTCTATGTCATTAGAGATGAAATGATTCAAATCTTCTTAGGCATGGGTTTTGAAGTGGCGGATGGACCAGAAGTTGAGACAGATTTATATAACTTCGAACTTTTAAATATTCCAAAAGATCATCCTGCAAGAGATATGCAAGATACTTTCTATATTAATGAAAATGAGTTATTAAGAACTCATACTTCCCCAGTTCAAGCCAGAACTATGGAAGCCAAAAAGGGCGCACCTGTGCGTATTATTTGCCCAGGTAAGACCTATCGTAGAGACGATGATGATGCGACCCACTCTCATCAATTCGCTCAAATCGAAGGTCTAGTTATTGATAAAAATATCAATATTGGCCACTTAAAAGCGACATTAGAATTATTCGCTAAAAAGATGTTTGGTGAAAAAAGAGAAATCAGATTAAGAAGTTCATACTTCCCATTCACCGAACCAAGTGTTGAAGTTGATATTACCTGTGCTAACTGTGGCGGTAAAGGCTGCAATATGTGCAAAGGTACTGGCTATATTGAAATCCTCGGTGGTGGTATGGTCCATCCAAACGTCTTAAAGATGAATGGCTACGATCCAGAAGAATATAGTGGCTTCGCTTTTGGTATCGGCATCGAACGTGTCGCTATCTTAAGATACGGCATCGATGATATCCGTAAATTTTATCAAAACGATGTGAGATTCTTGAAGCAATTCAAGAAAATGAGCTAAGAGGAGGGGTTGACAATGTTAGTTAGTTTAAAAAGTGTTGGTCAATACGTTGACCTTAATGGATTAACTCCAGAACAAATTGCCGATAAACTTACTTTTGCTGGTATTGAAGTTGAAGAGATTTCACGCTTGGCCAGTGGCACTAATTTAGTTATCGGTCATATTTTAGAATGCGTTGCTCATCCAAATAGCGATCATTTGCATATCTTAAAAGTGGACTTAGGTCCTAAATATGGTGTCACCCAAATCGTTTGTGGCGCTCCTAACGCACGCGCAGGTTTGAAAGTTATTGTTGCACGTGTAGGCGCCAAGCTCCCTCAAATCGAAATCAAACAAGGCGTCATCCGTGGTGAAGAAAGCAATGGTATGTGCTGTTCTTTACTCGAACTTGGTGTCGACGCCAAATTCTTAAGCGACTATCAAAAAGCCGGCATTGAAGAACTCCCAGAAGATGCTCCAGTTGGCGAAGAAAACGTCTTGGGTTATCTCGGATTAGATGACATGGTGCTCTGTTTAAATGTTTTAGCCAATCGCCCAGACTTATTATCCATCTTTAACGTTGCTCGTGAAATTGGTGCGATTTTCGATCGCCCAGTCAACTTACCAAAAGTCTCAAGAAGATGCGATTTTGAGACAAAAATCAAGATTGGTTCTAAAACCAAGAGATGTTCACAATTCTCTAGTAAAGAGATTAGAAATATCGTTACAAAACCATCACCAAAATGGATGAGTGAATTCTTAATGGCAATGGGTGTTAGAAGCATCAACAATATCGTTGATATTGGTAACTATGTCATGCTCATGACTGGTCAACCATTACACATGTATGACGCTGATAAACTTCCGAAAGCGGAATTATATGCTCAAGATGACTACGATGGTGATTTTGTTGCCCTTGATGAAAAGACCTATAAAGTCATTCCAGGAGACATTGTCATTTGCTCTGATAACAAGCCAATGTGTCTTGGTGGTGTGATGGGTTCATTAGTCTGCGCTGTCGATGAAAAAACCAAGAATATCTATATCGAAGCCGCTTCCTTTGATGGAGCAAGCATTCGTCATACATCCAATCGTTTAGGTTTGGTCAGTGAATCTTCTCAAAGATTCGTTAAAGGCACTAACCATTTCCAAAGCGAATTTGTCTTAGATTTCGCTGCGCAATTAATTAACGAATTATGCGACGCTAAAGAAAATAGCAATAACGTCGTTTATCAAAGTGAAGAAGAAAAAGACCAAATCGTTGATTCTTCCGTTACCAAAATCAATGGTCGTTTAGGTACTGCATTCAGCAAAGCTGAAATCACCGAAACATTAACAAGACTTAACTTCCAAATCACATTCAACGGTGAAGACAAGTTCTCCGCTTTAGTGCCTCAATACCGTTTAGACGTTACTTCTGATGCTGATTTAAGCGAAGAAGTCATCCGTTTAAGAGGATATGATAACGTTAAGAGTATTCTTCCATGCTTAGATACCAAAGTCGGTATGCTCACATTGAGACAACAAAGAATAAAGAACATCCGTTCTTATTTGCTCAACGTCGGTTTAGATGAATGCTTAACTTATTCCCTTATTTCCAAAAAAGAAATGCGTGATTTCTGCTTATTAAACAAAGAAGAAAATTACGTTATCTTAAATCCTTTA
>CADCCA010000054.1 GCA_902799855.1 uncultured Erysipelotrichaceae bacterium
ATGTATTAGGCACGCCGCCAGCGTTCATCCTGAGCCAGGATCAAACTCTCAAAGTTTTATTCTAGTTCAAAATAATTATCTGGTTTTGTATTTTTGTTTTTAAACAAATTGACGTTGTGATGTTTGTACATCTGTTTAGTTTTCAAAGATCAGTTGCACGTTATTACTACGTAATATCTCTTGGGTCTCCCCGACACGTGCTTTGATATAATATCACTTCGTAAATATCTGTGTCAATGCCTTTTTTACATTTTTTTCACAAATTTTTTGAAGTCATTTTAGCGGTCCTTTTGGGGCACGCTTTTTCTATTATACATATTTATAGATATATGGCAATATTTTTTATAAAAAAAATTAATACATGTACGCGTATACGCGCGCATATTTATATAAAGGAAAAGACCAAGTGTTTCCACCTGGCCTATTCTAATTCATGTTTTTTAAGATTATCTTGCTGGTTCAAGCATAATGTTTTTAATTGTATCAACAGTATTCTGTGGGACTGAACACGCTTTCACCAAGAAATTTTCGATATTATCTTTTAATAATGCATTAGCATTCCAAGAATAACCACCAGTGGTATCTTTTTGGAGCTGTTCTATCAACTTTGGCCAACGATCATATTGATGTTGATGACCATTAAGATGGCTTCTAATATGTTCATTATTAATTGAACTATATGAAGTTAGTTCAAAGTCGATCACTAAATCTTCATAACTAACACCTAATAAGCCATTAAGTAAGAAGCCGATTGTGCCTGTACGATCCGCACCACCATGGCAATGATAATAAACTGGCTTATTATTCGCATTCTTTAATAATTCAAAAATAGGAGCGACATAACTTCTAGTTAAAGTAAATGTTTGTTCATATGATTTGATGGCGTATTGTTGATAGGCGATATCGCCACCGTTAGCAAAGCCACAGGCTTTATAGTTATCAAAAATATCACCACTGCCTCGTAAGTCGAGTTCGACACCACCGACCATGCCCATATCTTCTCTGAAAGCTTTTTTAGCCACATTTGTGATGGTGTTATAGTGACCGGTATTTGTCATTGTGGTGATTTCACCACCTCTATAAACTAAGCCTTGTTTTACTCTTTGGCCTGATTGAGTCATATAACCACCCATATCACGAACATTATAAATACCGCGACCATCTTCTTCTCCGGTTAATGAACGCGCAAGAATCCAACGTGGATAATCGCCTGTAGTAAAGTTACCAACTGCTGATTCTTTGCCGTTAGCGACGACCTTCCAATAGTATTTTGTGTTCACAAACAAGTTTCTAACGGTCACTGAGTTAGAAGATGTTTTATATTCTTTAGCATTGCTAAAATCACTATTTTGGCTTAATAACACTGTGTATTCACTTGCTTTAGCGGATTCCTTGGCTTCAAATTCTAATTCGACACCCATGCTCTTATCACTGCGGTCTGGGATTTTGCCATTAACAGTTCTATTTTGGCCGTTAACATCACCTGTATCTAAATAGCCTTTGCTGCTATCTTCGATATTCAATGAGATTTCATAATATTTATATGGATCTTGGCTGCTGCTACGCGACGCTCTGATATCATCAATATATTTCTTACAGTTAGAAGTTAACATTGAAACATCTTGAGGAAGATAGATGTTAAAGTTTTCTCCTTCAATCTTTTCTTTAGGAGCAGAGGACGAACTAGCTTTACTAGAACTGCTACTTGCCTTACTAGAAGATTGCTTGCTAGAAGAACTACTAGCTTTACTAGAAGATGAGCTTGGTTTTGATGATGGCTTATCTTCGGAAGAACTATCTTCTAAAGAAGAATCTTCAATTAAAGAAGAATCTGGTTCATAAGATGGTTCTTTACTTGTTGGATCAGAACTGTTACAAGCTGTCACGCATAAGGCCGCTAACATTAAAGGAAATAAAAAGACTTTACTTTTTTTCATATGAATACCTCAATTAGATTTATTTTACTTCTTTTATAAGCAAAATAAAAGTGACCAAAAGTGGCCACTTCTATTAATTAGATATTTAATTTAGTCTTCGAGCATGATATCACGAATTGTATCAATTGTGGCTTGTGGGACTGAACATGCTTTAACTAAGAAATTTTCAATATTGTCTTTTAATAAAGCGTTAGCGTCATAAGCATAACCACCAGTGGTATCAGTTTTAATCTGATTAATTAAAGCTGGCCAACGGTCATATTGATGTTGATGACCATCAAGGTGGTTTCTAATGTGTTCATTATTAATGGAACTATAGGAAGTTAATTCAAAGTCGATGACTAAATCCGCATAACTAACGCCTAATAAACCGTTAAGTAAGAAACCGACTGTACCTGTACGGTCAGCACCACCGAAGCAGTGATAATAAACTGGTTTTTTATCAGCGTTTTTTAAGATTTCAAAGATTGGAGCGACATAACTTCTTGTTTGAGTGAATGTTTGTTCATATGATTTGATAGCATATTGTTGATATTCGATATCACCATTCTCTGCAAAGCCGTTGGCGTTGTAACCATCGGAAATATCAGAGGCGCCTCTCAAATCGAGTTCGACACCACCAACCATGCCCATATCTTCTCTGAAGGCTTTCTTCGCAACTTCAGTAATGGTGTTATAGTGACCACTGCTACTCATGGTTGTGATTTCGCCACCACGGAAGACTAAGCCCTGTTTGACTCTCTTACCTGACTCGGTCATGTAACCGCCCATATCACGGACGTTAAAAATACCACGACCATCTTCTTCACCAGTTAATGATCTACAAGTAATCCAGCGTGGATAATCACCGGTTGTGAAGTGTTCGACGCCTGACGCTAATTGTCCGTCCGCTTCGACTTTCCAGTAATATTCCGTGTTAACGAATAAGTTTCTAGCGACAACAGAATTACCTTCTGTTTCATATTCTTTGGCGTTAGTAAAATTCTCATTATCACTAACGATGACTTTGTATTGTTTGCCTTCGTAGCTTTGATTTTTGACTTCGAATTTTAATTCGACACCCATGCTCTTATCGCTTCTATCTGGAATTGAGCCGTTAACGGTTCTATTTTGACCGTTTACATCACCTGTATCTAAATAGCCTTTAGAGCTATCTTCGATATTTAGTGAAATATCATGTAATTTATATGGGTCATCTGCTTCTTCTTGTAATGCTCTCATATCATCTACGTATTGTTTGCAGTTAGAAGAAAGCATTGATGTATCTTCAGGATCAAGTAAATCAATTGGAGCGCGTTCTTGACCGCCTGTTCCTGAACATGCGCTTAAAACAAGGGCAAGTAAAGAAAAGACAACAAACTTGGTGTTTTTCATATATAAAACCTCTCTTTGTAGTTATTATGGCAAAAAGAAGGGCGCTAAATAATGACAATGTTGTGATTAGATAAAAACCTTATTGAGAAAAGAAAAAAGAGGATGTCTTAATAACACCCTCTTATTAACTTAAATTCTTATCTACGTCTTCCTGTAATGAGCATCATGAAGTAGATGACTCTAATAAGGATGGAAATGAAATCGCTATAAAGGATGAAAGCGCAGTAATAGACAAGATTATTATCTTGTTGTGCACCATTTTCTGCGATTCTTCTAATGCGGTTAACATCATATAACGTGACGAGCATTAAGAAGGCAAAGATTATTAAACTCACAATCCAAGAGATGGTGATATTGCTTTGACTCACTCCTCCAATAATAATCATTAACCAGTTCATTAAACTTAATAAACCAGCGCCGATTAATAATCCTAGTAGGATAACACCAATTCCCGCTAAACGACCTTTACTAATATAGCCTAATAAGGCCATTGTCCCGAATATCAAAGCGGTAATACCAAACGATTCCGCTAAGATCACCCAGTCAACAATGAAGGTAAATGCTGATAGCATAATACCCATTAAGACGGTATAGATGATTAAAGGCACTAAGATGTTATGCTTACCTCTTATAAAAGTAATTGGAAGCACAAACGACATCACAAGCAAACTAATCGCCGAAACAATTAATGTAATGATTAAAGTGTTAACGAGATTTTGCGATAAGACGAGATTACCCATCCCATCATCAACCGCAGTTTTGATGAGAAGAGCTTGGAAACCATAGCCAAATCCTGCTGCTACTACTGTGGTAATGAGCAAGCAAACAAACATCATCCCAAATACTTTTGTTAAGAAAGCACCTTTGGTTTGCTTATTTGTAAAATCGTAAATGACTTGGTTATTGTCGTTATAAGAATTGTACATGGATGATTTTTTATCCTAGAGAATGTTTGTTAATAACGCTTCGTAAGAATCGATCTTTAAGGAAGCACCACCAACTAAAGCACCATCAACATCTGGGCAAGATAAGTAAGCTTTGATGTTTTCTGGTTTAACAGAACCACCATATAAGACTCTAATTTCATCAGCGACATCACCGAATAAATTTCTTAATTCGTCACGGATGAATTTGCAAACGTCTTCAGCGATTTCTGTAGAAGCGTTTTTGCCTGTACCAATGGACCAAACTGGTTCATAGGCAACGACTAATTTTTTAACCTGGTTAGAGGTTAAATCCTTTAAGCCCACTCTCACTTGTTCACCAACGACTGCTTTGGTTTGGCCTGCTTCAAACTGAGCAAGCGTTTCACCAACGCAATACACAGGAACCATCTCGTTTTCGATTAAGGCTTTGACTTTAGCGTTGCACTTTTCGTTTGTTTCATTGTCATATGTTCTTCTTTCGCTATGACCGATAATGCACCAGTCAATGCCGAATTCTTTTAACATTGGGATAGAAACTTCGCCAGTGAAAGCACCGTGGTCATTGAAGTGAACGTTTTGCGCAGCAACAATCATTTCTTTAGCAGCGTTTTCTTTTGTAGCGGCTAAGGAAAGATATGTTGGAGCAACGCCTAAATCGATGTTATTGGCTTGAGCTTTTTTGGCTAAATCACGAGAGGCAATGGCGAACTCTTTAGCTTCGCTAGAGAGTTTGTTCATTTTCCAGTTGCCTAATAATAATTTTCTTCTCATATTATCTAACCACATCGATGCCTGGTAAGTGGCCATCGTTTTCGATCATTTCTAAGGAAGCACCCCCACCAGTAGAAACGTGAGAGAATTTATCTTTATAACCGAATTGTTTGACAGCAGCAGCTGAGTCACCACCACCACAGACGGTGAAGGCTTTATCATTCTTAGCGATTGCTTCACAAACGGCTAATGTACCTTTTTGGAATTCATCTTGTTCAAAGACACCCATTGGACCATTCCAGAAGATCATCTTGGCTTTTAAGATTTCATTAGCGAAGAGTTCTCTTGTGGCTGGACCGACATCTAAACCTTGAAAATCGTTTGGAATATCATTGGATTTAACGACTTGGACTGTGGTTCTTTCAGCAGGATCAAAGGCATCAGCAACGACACTATCGACTGGTAAAACGATTTTACCATTGGCTTTTAAGAAACAGTTTTTCGCGTAATCTAATTGATCTTCTTCCACTGGGGATGTGCCAGTAGCGTGACCTAAGGCTCTTAAGAAGGTGAATGCCATCGCACCACCGATTAAGATTTTGTCGCATTTTAAGAGTAAGGATTCGATAACTTTGATTTTATCGCTGACTTTTAAACCACCTAAAATAGCAACGTATGGTCTATCTTCATCTTTAACATCAACACAACGTGTTAAGTTAGCGACTTCTTTTTCGACTAAGTAACCAACAGCCACTGGTTTACCTTCGCCTTTTAAGATTTCAGGAATGCCGTATGTGGAAGCGTGGGCTCTATGAGCACTACCGAAAGCATCCATCACGAAGGCATCGCCTAAAGCAGCCCAAATCTTGGCTAATTCAGGATCGTTCTTTTCTTCGCCTTTTTCATAACGGGTATTTTGCATTAATAAGACTTCGCCATCTTTTAAAGCGTTGACAGCGTTTGTTAATGTTTCACCACGTGTTTCTTTAACGAAGACAACTGGTTGATTTAATAATTCACCTAAACGTTTGGCAACTGGTTCTAAGTTACCATCTCTAATTTGTTTAGCGAATTTTTCTGGATCTTCTTGGGCTAATTTGTGTTTGACTTTGCCTAAGTGGGACATTAAGACAACACGAGCGCCTTTAGAAATTAATTCTTTAATGGTTGGTAAGGCAGCGACGATTCTATTATCATCACGAATTGCACCATCTTTAAGTGGGACGTTGAAGTCGACACGAACGATGACTCTTTTACCTTGTAAGCCATTCATTTCTTTAACTGTTAACATAGTTAAATTTCTCCTTTATTTCAATAATAACGGCACCCATAGTACA
This sequence comes from uncultured Erysipelotrichaceae bacterium, assembly GCA_902799855.1. The sequence continues at coordinate 6,286 of CADCCA010000054.1, forward strand.
CAGGTGCCGTATATTTATCTATGGGTAATTAGACTCTAGTGAGTTAATTAGCACTTTTCCGCAAAGTATTTAATGGTGCGGACCATTTGTGATGTATAGGAGTTTTCGTTGTCATACCAAGAGACGACTTGGACTTCATATAAATCATCAGCGATTTTGCTAACCATTGTT
>CADCCA010000055.1 GCA_902799855.1 uncultured Erysipelotrichaceae bacterium
AAAGCCATTTTGACGGGCTTTATAATTATGTATGTCAAAGACATAAAGTCTCACGCAGCCGTTTTGGATACCATTTTCTTCGCCGGTGATAACGCATTGTTCGACATAGCGGTAATCACCATCTTGTAATTTATAGCGGAATTGTTCAACGTCAAAATTAGGTATTTCATTATCTTTTAATCTTTCTAATAGTCCAACCGGATTCATGAATTTGACATAAGCATCACGGTCATCAGGATGGACGATATGATCAAGTGTAAATTGATACAAATCATTAAAAGAAGTGCCAATTAATGGCACAAAATATTTGCCATCGACGTGGTATAACTGTTTGAAAGTATCGTCGATAAAGTTAATTTCGCCTATTTCATCAGCGGATGAACGGCTTAAATAATCCATTAAGGAATAATCTTCGTTTTGATAGAAAACTTTATAAAGGGCTAAACGTGGATTAATTCTCTTCATGCTTTCATCTCTGACTTTTAAGAGTTCGTCTTTGGTGAATGCATCGGCGATGGAATCGCCATCACTTGAATTAAACTTGTTAATATTAACTTGGCCAAAAGCCTTCAATTGTTTTTTACGGATGTACATTCTCTCGTCAGCGCGTGAGAAAACAGCACGGAAAGTATTATCCTTTCCTGGGCGATAATCAGAAATACCTGTTGCGATAATTGGATTGCCGTTTTCAAAGCTTTTATCAATTGATTTATTAAATAAATTTAACAATTCATGACGTTCTTTAAATTCATCACCAGTGATGTATAAAACGAATTCATCACCACCGTAGCGGTATAATTCAGATTTTTTGAAATACTTTTTAATTAATTTAGAAGATTTAACAATGTAATCATCACCAGCATCGTGGCCCACTTTATCGTTAACATATTTGAGGTCATTTAAATCGAAAACCACCAATGCGAAGTATAGTGTTTCACCACTAGCGATTTGTCTATCAATGTTTTCTTCAAGTTCAACGTAAGCATGTTTATTTTTTACGCCAGTTAAAGGATCGGTGTACGCTAACTGCTTAGCAGAACCGAGTTCTTCCTTGGCTTTTTCTTCACGGTTTGAACTCTCTACTAATGCGGTGCGGTATTCTTTCTTTTGCTCTACCACGACAAAAGTATTGATGATTAATAAACCAAATAAATATCCAGAAGCATAAATAGGCGCAGATGGGACAAAGATTTGAACGACAATCATCACACCCATTTCTAAACCGAATAAGGCAATGGCTAAGTGTTTAACAAGGACCTTTTTGTCATTTCTTTGTAAAAACGCGACGACTGTGGCATAGACAAAAGTCACAGAGAAGACAACCGCTTGAACAATAAAATATACAGTTCTAAATGGCAGCGCTTCATACTCACCGGCATCATTGAACTTAAACATAATAGGCTGGAAGAAATTAACAATGATTGAAACGATGCCAAACAGCATCAAAATAACACCACCAACGGTGAAGAGGTTAGAGAGTACTTTTCTATGTCCTAGAAAAGCGACAACATAAAGTGTCCAAAGGAAAACAGAAATGGACATCCACACAAAGAAAGAAACGGTTATAAAATAATCCGCTCCATGGATGTCATACGTTTCAAATAATCCCCACAATAAATCAGCGAGAAAGAAAAAAGCAACACTGATTAAAAATAAACGGTATTGTTTGCGCGCTGGGATCTTATCAGCCGATTTACCCCTGAAGAGCAAATCGTAGTTGGTAATGAAAAGCACCACAAGGGCAATAATGGAAACCGATGAATATTCCATATCAATTCACCATCTTAATTCACTTTTAGTATGCTCGCACACGAATTAAATTTCAAACAATAATATAAAAAGGTTCTTATTTTTAGCAAGATTGTCTATTTAGATATATTCTTTTATCTTTGATAAAGATTTAAAAGAGCACAAAGAAAAAACCGAGTTGGTAGCAACTCGGTTAAATTCAATGCCTCCGTTTACCCATTTTGATACACTGTATACCCCTACCTAATTTTTGCATACCCTTAGGATATTTTTGCATACCCCTATGGTTTAGGAGTAATTTATAAAGATTTTATATCAAAAAAGCTAGAGCTGTTAAACTCTAACTTCTTCACCGCAATAGAACTTGAAGGTAATGCTTTTATCTCGATGGACAGTTGCATTCTCCACCATCATTATCCAAATTCTCTTATCCCATTTAAGATAGAGTACTTTATAAAATCTAAGCCATTTTATAACGTTGCAAATGGTTTTGACAATATCAGTTTGTAATCGTCGTCATGCATATAAAACTGCTCCATAAGCCAATAAATACCATTCGTTCCTTTTTTAACTTTTTGCTGAGCAGTTTCCTAGTTATTGGCATCGGTTTCAGTTGTTGCGCCATTTCGCAAAGTCTTGCCTTTTGTGAAGTCGTAATCATAGTTTGCTCTTATCTTTACCTATTTTCAAATAAACGTTTTTAATTCCTTCAAGTCCTGCTTTTTCGCCGTTCTCTACCGCTTTGCCGTACATTTCAATTGCTTTCTTGTAATCTTTTCGCACGCCGAAACCGTTTTCGTAACAGATTCCGAGATTGTGATACGCAACGCCCGAACTACACTTCTCGGCGGCATTTTTGAAACACTTTACCGCTTCTTTTTTATCTTCTTTCACGCCGTTGCCTTGAAGATAGCAAAGTCCGATATTGATAATCGCCTCGTTCTCGCCGAGATTGTATGCGTCGGTAAATAATTCAAAGGCTTTTTTATAAGCCGCTTTGGTTTTGACGGTGTAGTAGTAATAAAGTCCAACTTGCAGACACGCCGACGGATTTTCGCCTTTTGCGCTCTTTTTCAGCCAATGAAGGGCAGTTTTTCTGTCGGCGGTCACACCGTAATACCCGCAAGCATACGCCATACCGAGATTATACTGCGCGGCGGCATTTCCGAGTTTTGCGGCGCGCTTAAAGAGTTTCAAAGCGGTTTTCTCGTCCTTTTCAAGTCCGAGTTCGTCGCCGAGATACGCTTCTGCCATTCTTTCGATTGCGTCCGGAAAGTCCATTTCCATTGCCATCTGATAATAGAACAGCGCATTTTTGTAATCGGCTTTTTTTGTTTCGCAAATCGTCGCCATACACCAATAAACGCCGACATAATCCAAATCGCACTGCGCAAAACAATCGAGCGTGTCGTCATACTTGCCTTTTTTGTAATAGTAATACCCCAAATCAAGCAATGCGTCATCCTGACAAAGATTCGCCGCTTTTTTAAGATAATGAATATACTTCCTCTCATCGGGTTCTATTCCGTACCAACCTTCTTCGTATATGCGGGCTTGCATATAAATGCTTTCGGGGTCGTTGTGATTCACGCCGTCCGCTAAATACGCCAACCCTTTTTCATAGTCGTGCGGAACAAACCTGTCGTTCAGATACACATACGCCAAGTCAAAATTGAGAGAGTGATCGCCAAGGCTCAATCCCTTTTCGTACCACTCTATGGCTTTGGGAACGTCTTTCAGTTCTTCATTGTTTAAGTAGATAAAGCCTATCTTTTTTGCGATTTGAACGTCACCGAGATAAAAAGCACGCTCGTAGTATTTCAGCGCGTTTTTGACGTGTTCGATCTCGGAATCGTCAATCGGCGTATTGAAATAATACAATTTGCCGAGAGATCTTGCCGCTGCCGCCACACCCAAATCGGAGGCTTTGGCGTAACACTCGATTGCTTTTTGAATATCGATTTTTACATAACCAGTTTCATAGCAAAATCCGAGACGGGCAAAACACTCCGCTTCGCCTTTGTTTGCACCCTCCGTATAAACGTCGAACGCTTTTTTGTATTGAGAGCGGTAGCCCCAAGTGTCGCCAAGAACAGTATATGCCAAAACGCCGTTGTCGACGGCTTTTTGATAGTACGTCGTTGCGGTTTTGAAATCGCCGTCATCGGAATATAAATCACCGATAGAAACGTAGTACTTCGGCTTTTTTACGGCGAGCCGTTCATATCTTTCTATTTTATCGCTGTTTCTCGCCTTAAAGGCCGCTTCTTTTTCATCTAAATCTAACAAAATAATCACTCCTATATTAAAGCTTGCATAGGCATAATAATTTATGCACGACTTTACATTTTTAATTTTAGCATAGAAAAGCGCATAAAATGTGGCTTATTTAACTAATTAATCAACAAATGATCATATCTGTGTCCAACATTGTCACATTAGTTAAGCTTCTGGAAATATATAAGGGTTTTCCTTTCATTAACTATTAATAGATAAGAAAATTACAATTTGTAAAATAATAGCATTTACAAAGAATAAGAAATCAGCATGTCAATTGAAATCTGGAACAGTTTTGAAAACTTATAAATATAATCAAGAGAGGAAAATCTCTGACCATTCTCTGTAAGAATAACAGTCTTTCGGTCAACTCCAATCATATCAGCTAAAGCTGTTTTGCTAATATTGTTGCATTCCCTTATAGCACGTAACACCAAACCAAAAACAATAGGATTTAGTTGTTTGAAAAGGCAATCATATTTATCCGAAAAGAAAACAAGTTGCCACTTTTCGTAAGCTCTCTCCACAACAATTGGAAGTTGATAGCTTACTTGCTCATGATGAGTCCAGTCATAAAGAGCTTCAAGTTCCTCAGACGTTAACAAATCATTAAAAAATCCATCTAGCTTAGCAATCTTCAAGTACGAGATGTAAGTATCGATGGAATAAATTCGTTTTTCTTCGCGATTGATGTAATCGTAAACAAGTTTTGAGTAATAAGTTAAATATTTCCTAAAACAACTCTGATTATTTTTTAGAATAAAGTCTACTTTGAATGTCATAGATTTCTTTAACCCTATGTGATATTTGCATAGAATTAAGGTACTTTTCAAGTTCAAAATAAACAGCAGGAGAATATAATTCTTTTACCTGAGTCGAGAATTGCATATCGCTATAGTTGCTTAGGCAAATTCTTACTTTCTCAACATATTCTTTTACTTTTGATATATCGTCTGGATCTCCAGCGGCAAGAAGCTCCATGGCAGTCGCCAAAGTAGAGTTATTAGTTAAATTTCTAAAGCGAGAATGAGATTCAATAATCTGAACATTTCCAATCCTCTTATTCCCTTTTGTGTGACTGGTTTTAATTTCTTTTAATTCTGGCTCTTTATCACTGAAGCCCTCTGTAAACATCAAATATTTACCAACAGGAGAGCCTTCCAACATACCAAGTTCATTTCTTAAGTAATGATTAATCACTATTTCTTCATCTGATAAGTCAGATTCACCAATAACATAAACGCCTTTTGAAATGGTTCTAAGGAGTCCGCTGTCAATTAAACGTGAAACAATCTTTCTCAGATTCACATGTGGAATGTCCTTGAAAATATGCTCAGAAGCATAGTTGATATCAAAGATATCCCCTTTGTGGTTCTCGCAATAATTTCTAACTAGTTCAGTGTCCGAAATTCTTCTCATAACTATAGTTTATACTAAAAGTGTGACAATGTCACTTTTTTGATACTATTATTTACTATCATTTATATACTTTGTATATATTATAAAGAAAAAGACATCCTGTGTTACCAGAATGTCACACTTTTTCCGTTGGCACGCTTGAGGCGACTCGAACGCCTGACCCACAGCTTAGAAGGCTGTTGCTCTATCCAACTGAGCTACAAGCGCATGTCCAGCGTTAATTATATTAAATAAAAGGATTAGTTTTTGCAAGTTTTAATGTAACTTGTTGAATAATTCTTCTGCCACATCTTTTGGTAAGAGTTGAGATAGTTCCTCTACTGTGGCTTCTTTTAGAAGTGTGATGTCTGGGTAAGCTTTATTAATTAGTTCTCTTCTTTTAGCGCCTAATCCTTTCACACCATCAAGAATAGATGTCTTCATTGATTTGTTTCTTAGTGATTGATGGAACGTAATAGCAAAGCGATGCACTTCATCCTGCATTCTAGTGAGCATGAAGAAGATATTCTTGTTCTCAATATCAAAGATATTACCATTGATGTCCATTAATCCCGCTGTTTGATGCTTGTTGTTTTTAACTAAGCCAAATAGATTGATTTTAACATCTGCTTTCTTAAGCGATTTATCGGCGGCAATAATTTGGTTAAGACCACCATCGACTAAGATGAGATCTGGCATTTCTTTGTTTTCTTCTTTTAATCTGGAGTATCTGCGATAAACGATTTCTTCCATCGATTTAAGGTCATCCCTAGCTTCTTCGTGTTCGATTTTATATTTACGATATAACTTTTTAGCAGGTTCACCGTTGATAAACACAACCACTGCTCCAACAGGAGAAGAGCCTTGTAAATGAGAATTATCGAATAGTTCTATTCTCAAAGGTGTCTCGATATTGATAATTTTGCCTAGCTCTTCTAATAAGGCTAACTTATCATCATCTAGTCTCGCGCTTAAGAAATATTCATCTAGTGCGTTATTAGCGTTCTGCTTTGCAGTGAGCACTAAATCATG
>CADCCA010000056.1 GCA_902799855.1 uncultured Erysipelotrichaceae bacterium
GTCGTCTTTGACGATAGAGAAAAACTAAAAGAAAACGCGATTAATTTACCAATCATGCTCGTGGGTAACGCGATAGGCGCATTCGCTTTAGGCATGTTGTGTCATTTAATCTTCATGAACGTTGAAGGTGTGAGCAACACAATTATCGCGATATCAAATGCGAAGACAGGATCAAATATGGTCTTCCTAGAAGGTATCTTCTGTGGTGCGTTAGTTTATATTGCCGTCTACCTCTATAAGAACTTACAAAACTGGGGCATGAAGATTATTGGTATTATTACCGCGGTGACATTATTCGTTTACTGTGGTTTCCAACACTGTATCGCTAATATGTTCTATTTCGGAATGGCGTTCAATTGGAATATCAATATGTTATGGAATTTATTAATTGTGATACTGACCAATAGTGTGGGCGCTCTTTTAGTGAGATGTATTGTGCATTTAACCGCGCTTATAGCCACGAAAAAAGAAAACTAGTTAAATTATATTTAAAGCAATAAAAAAGGTCGGAACGTGTTAATTCCGACCTTTTACTTTTGTTTTACGCTAATTGATTGAAATAAATTTCGATATCAAATCCAGGTGTTGAATAATCGGACCAGTCAGTAATTGTGACATAGTACGTACCATCTGGAGAATCATATGAATCTTCAATGTATGGATTAACAGTGAAACCTGCGTCTAATAAAGCTTTAGCATAGGCTTCCATGGCAGCAGGAATTAATGACACATCTTCATAGATAACGAAGATTTCCACATAATCACTTTGATATGTAGTACTGAAAGTGGCATTTTCATCCACGAACACTGGAAGAACGTCTTTAAGACCTTCATATCTTGTGAATAATCTTTCTGCTGGGAATTCTTCTGTATCGATAGCGTCAGTTGCGATTTCATCGATTTGAACGGTGAAACCATCTGGTTGATACATAACTGCGACTTCGTATTCGCTATTAGGGGATGTATAGACTCTGCATTGATGATCTTCACCTAATGATAATAAGAATGTGAAGCCAGCATCTTTTAATGCATCAACATAGGCATCAGCTTCCGCTTTCATTTCATCAGCATCTTCAGTATCTAAACGAATATCAATTGTTAAATAGCTAGAACCGATAGTGGTCTTTTGTGAGAGGAATAAATCACCATCATAGACAGGTAATTCATCTGTATAACCCATTTTTTCATTATAGTAATTGAGTTGATAGGCTGGCCAAGCATTGGCGGTAACAGCGTCGACAGTGTTGATATAAATCCACATATCGCCACCATCATTTTGGACACCAACGACGACTTTTAAATCTGGAGAGACATAGAAGCTAGTATCGTCTTCGTCTGTCATCATGAAGAAGTATTTATTTGTGGTTAAAGTATCGACATAAGCTTCAATCTTTTCATCGACATCAACTTCGGCTTCGTAATCGAAGTTAACTAAAATCCAAATACCATCTTCATCTGCTTCGAATTCATAGTTTTCGATATCTTCATCTTCATAAGCAGGAACAACAGTCTTAATTTCATCACCTAAGTATTTAGCAATCTTCTTTGCTGGCCAATCAAGTGTATATGGAACTGGCCAGAAAGTAATGGTGAATTCACCACTGTTAGCAACACCATTGGATTGGATATAGATTTGTTTATTTGGAGAAACGTAAATAGTGGAGAAACCTTCTTCTAAGGCATAACCCTTAGTTTGAATGAATTCTAAGTATGCAGCGGCCGCAGCTTTTTCTGTACCTTTTTCCACTTGGATGGTCACGATATAGTTTGTACCTTCTTCAGTAACAGCGTAACCTGTTGCTTCGCCTTCATAAGCAGGAACAACATCAGTAATATCTTCACCTAAAATCTCAGCAATTTCTTCACTTGGGAAGGACTCTGTTGGTAATGGATCAAATTTGGAATCAATGATAATGATTGCCGCATTATTTTGTGGATTGAAGTAGAAAGTCATATTAGCAACGCCGACATTAGCGATTGTTAATTTAGCTTTATACATTTCAGTTGTTTCATTGTAGTTAACTTCCCAACCCGCTTTAGCTACTTTTTCAGCATAGGCTTCCACTTCGCTAACGTTAGAACCGTTAACACCAACCAACGCAGATGTGCCAGAAGTCATGAATAAGTATGTAACATCCTTGCCTTCATATTCAGGAATTTCAATCACGCATGGGCTATTCTTTTGAAAGAATTCAGTAAAGAAAGATGGTTGCCATTTGCTCACTAATTCAAAGTAGATAGCAAATCTACCATATTGTTGTTGATAGAGATAGCTCACTTGATAGGAATAATCTGGAGCAACAGCAACATAATAACCATAGCTATCTTTTTCGCTTTGAACTCTCCAACCAGCAGCGGCTAAGATTGCACTATAGCCAGCATCTTCAGTGGTGGAATTCATATAGCAGAAGATCACTCTATATGTGGTATTGAATTCATAGTAATCAGCGCCTGGAAGTGCTGGTGCAACGTCTTCACTACCAATAACTTGGGCAGCAAAGGCTTCAGCAAACGCTGTTGGGAATTCGTAATAATATGGATCAAGAGCTTGTAAGAAGAATTGACCTTCGTTAGCTTCGAATCCCACTCTCACGAATCTCTTGCCTTGTGCAGTGGCAACTTCTTTTTGATAGATATGAGCTTCTTCGGTTAATCTTGTGAAACCAGCGGCAACGATTAATTTGCCGTAGTTTGTTAATGTATCAGCGGCGAGTGTACCACCTTTGATGAAGACTGCTTCTTTTTGAGCATCATATGAGACAACGGATTCTTCGAAACCAGTATATGGTAAAACGATACCGTATAAGTTATCAGACATGATTTTTGCTTCTTCTTCTGTCCAAGCAGCCTTAACTGCTTTAGTAACATCGACTTTGAATTCAGCGGTCTTATCTTGATATGTAATAGTAACTGTTTCTTCTTTGATTTCATTGAAGACAGTACCATTTGCTGGATTAGATGTGTAATCAGTCACAACAGTAGAAGAATAATCGTTGTATTTAGCGGTAACCACTAAACCAGTTAAATCTAATGCTTCACCAACGTGATAATCCTTTTTCACATTTGTGGTATTTAATGTGATACCAGTTAAAACTTTATTAACTGTAACTTTGAAAGATTCACTGAAGTTTTGATAATCAACTCTCACGGAAACTTCACCAAGTTGCATTAATGTCGAATCATTGGTTGGATAAGTTGTGTAATCAGTGACCGCTTTTGTGGTGCTATCACTATAAGAAGCAGTAACGACTAAACCGGCGAGATTTAACTTATCGCCATAGTTATAACTCTTCTTAACGTTTGTGGTATTTAATGTGATACCTGTTAATGATGGGGGAATTGAGATTGTACTACTTGTAGTTGATGAGCTACTTGTTGAGGAAGTAGTTGGACTACTTGTGGTAGTTGTTGAGCTAGGAACAGAACTTGAAGTGCTTTCTTTTGAGTCACTGCTTGTTACGTCACTAGTGGATTGACTACTTGTTTCTTGTGATGAGGATTTGCTAGTTTTACCCCATTCACAACCTGCGACAACACCGATGGTTAATGCAGCAAGTAGTAATGCTTTAATGGTTTTTCTCATAACGTTTTCCTTTCTTTTTTTGGTGCAAACGTGCAATTACAATACTATTTGTTTTTGTATCTAAAAACAATAGTTACACTTTAAAAAATGAACAGTGAATAAAAAACAACCCATTTTGTAACAGGTTGTTTTTTGATATTTTATTGATCAATTACTTAAATTGAGCCATATGTGTCCATGAAATAGAGTTCGAATGAACCATTGGACAAGCTAGGAGTAATCTCAATCATGAATTTTCTATCTGGAGAAACATATACATCGAGATAGCCCCAAACGTCTTCTTCATAAGTGAATTTAGCGGTTGTTAATGCGCTGATGTAGGCATTTAAAGCATTAGTAGCTTCTTGTTCAGTAGCGAATTTAACAACTACAGATACTTCACCATCATATGGAACATCGACTGTGAATGTCGCACCTTCATCTTCGATTGTTGGCAAAACGCCACTAGCGGTTGGGAAGGAACTAACGATATCATCCATTGGGAATTCGTCACTACCTGTTTGGCCGCCACCGTTATCAATCTTTTTGATATCAAGTTCAACACCAAATCTATTAGTGTATAAGGTAACGGTGTATTGGCTATTTGGAGACTTGTAGATATATGTTGTAGATGTGGAATAAATGTTATCGTAGACGAAATTGTTCTTTTCTAATAGTTTGTAATAGTCAATAAACACTGAATCCGCTTTGGCTGTTTCAATGAGAACATAGATAGAACCATCGTAGTTTTTGCCTGCTTCAATCGCGTCACATTCATCATCGTATGCTGGTAAGGTATCGGTATAACCGGCTGTCGCAAATAAGTTAGCGATAGTTTGAGTTGGCCATTTAGAAACAGAGATTTCGTTAATGACGATATCAATATCCATCACGGTGTCGCTTTCAGCCCATGGAGTAATATCGATGGCACCTTTGCAGTAGTGGGTATCATCAAGATCATCCACATAAGTATCTGTGAAGCCAGCTTCGGTTAAGATGTCGATATATTCTTCAACAGCTTCGTCAGCATCTGGGACAGTCACCATGATTTCGTTGAATGCTTGGCTTTCAAAGAATTCATATTTAGTGCCTTTATCATAGGCTGGAATAGCTTTGGCGATATCTTCACCAAACCATTCTGTTAATTTATCAATTGGCCATAAGGATTCAACTTCTTTTGGTCCCATGATGGTGACATATAATGTTGCGTTACTGACATATGGACGAACTTCAAAGTTATTGTTTAAAGAATTGTAGTGAGGATCGCCACCGTCGTCGACGCCTAATAATTCGAATTTAGCTTCTTCTAAAGCACCAATGAATGTAGCTAATGCCGCTTTGGCTTCATCGCCTGTTTTAAATGTACAAGCAATGTTAACCATTCTGCCGCTCTTTTGGAACATGTATTCGAGAGCACCATCAACAGCAGGAACTGTATCTTCGGCATTTGGGAAAGCGTTAACAATTTGAGCGGCTGGCCATGCTAATAATGGAGCGGCTCTAAACTCAATAGTGATTGAACCGCTTGTACCATAATATGGTGTCACAAGAATTTGACCATGTTCAGAGACATAGCGCATATCACCATGTGCATCCTCACCAGCTTCTTCATATTTAGCTTGTGTTAAGACTGTTTTATAAGCAGCAAGAGCGTCATTTTCTGTACCTTCTTCAACATAAACCATGACAGCGGTGCCAGCTTCATCATTTAAAATGGTGAAACCTTCATTTGTGCCGGTATATGCTGGAACTACATCAGTAATGTCTTCGCCTAATAATTCAGCAATTTTTGCGGCTGGGAAATTGGTTTCTGGAATTGGATCGAGTTTGAAGTAAATGATGACTTCAACACATTCCATAAGGGTATCATAGACAAATTCAATTCTAGCAACACCTTCTGTACCAATGACCTTTTTAGCGGAGTAGCTATTATCAGAACCTTTAACGGTCCAATTTTGTTCTTCTAAGATAGCTTTATATCTTGGTAAATCATCAGTGGTTGAACCATAAACGATCATTGTGGCGTGAATGTATTCGGTATAGCCATAGTAATATGCCATTTCATTCATTTCATATTCAATGAATTGATAGTAACCACCTTCAACGTTAAGAGCAGGAATATCAACGTATGTACCGTTATATTTTTCAAAGAAAGCTTTCACTAATGCCTTGTTCCAGAAATTGACTGGTGTGAAGTAAATCATTAATGCGCCTTCGTCATATAGATAAGCAATAGCGTATGTACCATCTGGAGAAACTGCGACATAGAAATCGTCAGCATCTTTTTCATCTTGGATTGTCCAACCAGCAGTGGTTAAAACTGCACCATAACCAGCGTCATCGCTATCAGCGTCTTTATAGCAGTAGATGAATAATTCGCTATCATCAATAGCGTAATAATCAGCTTCAACGGCAGGAATTAAAATATTACTACCAAAGTAACTATTGGCAACGAATTCAGCAAAATCAGTAGGATACGCATATAAATATGGATCATATGCTTCGAGATAGAATTGACCAGAGACGAACATGAAGAAGACATAGACGTGTCTAACGCCACCTTCAACGGCGAATTCTTTTTCTAAACCAGCGCCATTTTCGCTAATTTTGTATGGTTCGTAGCCAGCAGCGGTTAATAAATTAACGTATTGGGAAATATAGCCATCTTTTTCTTGACCACCTTTGATGAGGACTTTGCCTTCTGTAGCGTCATAAGAAACCACAGATTCTTCAAAGCCAGTGAATGGTAAAACTTGTCCATTTAAGTGATCAGACATTATTTTTGCTTCTTCAACAGTCCAAGCTTTCTTTGTGGCTTTAACCACGTTAACTTTGAATGTTTCAGAGAAATCGTTGTAACTAACGGTAACTGTTTCTTCTTTGATT
>CADCCA010000057.1 GCA_902799855.1 uncultured Erysipelotrichaceae bacterium
ACTTCGGCTTCGATGGTATCTTTTTCTTCGTTATATGTTAAGGAAGTGAGTTTTTGTTCAAACTTGGTGTAAGATAAACCAAATCCGAATGGGTAACCCATTTCATCAGCATAATCCCATTTATCTTCGTTCATGTACGCGCCAGATTTACTGTCGGCTTTACCTTGTTCAAGGACTAAGTCTTCATATCTGGTTTCGTAATATTTGTAACCAACGTAGACGCCTTCTTTATAGACGACGACGTTTCTATCACCGAAGTTTTGATAAGCGGCTGAGCTACTTGCATTGGCGGCAAATGTATCAACAGCGTGGCCTGATGGGTTAACAACATTGCCTTCAGCGTCTTTACCCATTAAAACGTGAACGATACCACCAGCACCATAATAGCCAGGAACACCCATGTAAAGAACGGCGTCAACGCCTAAATCTTCATCATTGGCCCAATCCATGGACATTGGTAATGGGGAGTTAATCATAACGATGACCTTACCGAAAGTACCATTATCTTTGTACTCTTTAATCATCTGTAAGAGTTGTCTTTCATCATCGTTTAAATCAAGTTTCTTCGCTGGTGGGTCAGTGTTTTCTGTACCGATACGGACGAATGTGACGATTGCAGCATCACCGTAATCAGCGAAAGAATCTTTCATTTCTTGGGTGTAGAAATCAGTACCATTATTCTTAAATGGTTGTTCAACGGTTGTACTTGGTGAAGTCATGTCACTAACAGTGCCATACTTATCGAAAACTGTGTGGTTGATTTCGAAACCATTGGCTTCAAAAGCAGCATCGAGTTTAACGACTAAGTTGTTATTTGGCGCCGCACCACCAGCACCGGAACGCATAAATAAGTTCTTGCTACCACGACCGAAGAGAGTGACTTTTCTTTCATTAGCTTTTAAAGGAAGAACGTTGTTGTCGTTTTTGAATAAAACAGAACCTTGTTCAACGGCTTCTTCACAGAACTTGTAAGCGTCTTTGATCATCTTTTTCCAACCATCATTGGATAAAGAGCCATCTTCTTCTGCGTAGGCTGAACCTTCGACTTCATCGGATTCGATTTTGTCGATTTTTTGTGTGGATAGACCTAAAATGTCGTTAATAAGACCGGCATTCATGTTCGCAACTTGTTGCGCAGCTAACGTTAATGTTAAAACGGCGACACCAGTTGTTGCTAGACCTAACCATAATTTTGGCTTTGCCATGTTATTTTCCTTTCCCGCATATGTATGCGTATAAAAAACAAGCAAAAATATTCGTCTCGAAATACTTTTTTGTTTTTGTTCACTTATATTTATATTTTATTGCGCGCTTAACACGTATGACATTTGTGCGATATACGGGTGTATAGGTTTGTGAACATAATAAAAGAGCCGATTTAAATCGGCTCAATTATTCAATTTTGAAGGTTGATTATTTACCAAAGAGGATGTCGTTAACGACTGCTTCTAACATTTCTTGACGGCCACTTCCTGGAAGTTCTGGAGCACCCAACTTGCAAGCATAGTCGCTTAATTCTTTAAGGTTTGTTTTGTTGTTTAAAATCTTTTGACCAACTTCGGTATTCTTGAATGAAGAATATTTGTCTTCGATGAATTTATCGATACGACCATCTTCGATGATGGCTGCAGCTTTTAATAAACCGAGAGCGAATGTATCCATACCTAAGATGTAAGCATAGAACATATCTTCCATGGTGTAGGAAGGACGACGTGTCTTACTATCGAAGTTGAAGCCACCGGTGAGACCACCATTCTTTAAGACTTCATACATACATTGTGTCGCACTGTAGACATCGAATGGGAATTCATCGGTATCCCAACCTAAGAGCATATCGCCTTGGTTAGCATCGATACTACCTAACATACCGTTCATCGCAGAGATTCTTAAATCGTGTTGGAAGGTATGACCCGCTAAAGTGGCGTGGTTAGCTTCAATGTTCATCTTGAAGTCTTTATCAAGACCATATTGTCTTAAGAAACCAATAGCTGTAGCAGCGTCGAAATCATATTGATGTTTCATTGGTTCTTTTGGTTTTGGTTCGATATAGAAGTCACCTTTGAAGCCGATTGAACGACCATATTCAACTGCCATCTTCATTAAACGAGCAATGTTTTGTTGTTCGAACTTAACATCGGTGTTGAGTAATGTTTCATAACCTTCTCTACCACCCCAGAAGACATAACCTCTACCACCTAATTTAACAGTGATATCTAAGGCTTTTTTGACTTGGGCAGCGGCGAAAGCGAAGACATCCGCACTATTTGTACTACCAGCACCATTGCAGAAACGTGGGTTGCTGAACATGTTGGCGGTACCCCATAAACACTTAATATCTGTACCTTTCATCTTTTCTAAGATGTAGTCAGAAATTTCATCTAATTCTTTGTTTGTGTCTTTGATGTCAGCGCATTCTGGCACTAAGTCGACATCGTGGAAACAGAAATATCTGATACCGAGTTTCTTCATGAATTCGAAACCAGCATCGACTTTGGCTTTGGCGTGTTCCATTGTGCCTGGTTTGGCACCAAAGCTCTTATCAGCTGGGCCTGCACCGAACATATCGACACCTGTGGCGCCTAAGTTGTGCCACCAAGCCATAGCAAATGGCAAGTGTTCTTTCATTGGCTTGCCTAAAACGAGTTGATCCGGATTGTAGTAATGGAAAGCTAAAGAGTTTTTGCTATCTTTACCTTCGAATTTAATTTCCGGAACATTTGGGAAAAATTCTTTCATATTTTGACACCTCTTCGATTTGTATATTGTCATAAAAAATAGGTATAGAAAGTGATTATCTTGCTATTAATCACGTATTAAAATGGCAAAAGTTATGGGCGTGTATAGGTGTATTATTATTTTAATAAATAAATATGATATTTACGTTAGTGACAATTTTATGTAAAATAATTTGGCTGTGAGGTATTTACCATGAAAGAAAGAACAAGAGACAGAATTAAAGACGGATTTGGCGGATTAATTAATAACGCCGCGGCGATGAGGGGTGCGAAGAATGGACCATTATGGTTAACAATCGTCATGTTCTTCTTATCCATTCTTTTGCCGGTTCTTCCTCTTTTTATTTCCGCTGCTAACACAAGTGGTGCTGCTTTCATCGGCAATAATTCCTATGGTTTTGAAAGATACGTCACAGCAGTCGCAACAGATTTAAAGAATAACAATCACGAATTCGTTCTTGGTGAAAACCACGAAATGACCGTGAACAATATCGACTATAATGCCTTCATTACTTTTGATGCTGGCGATGAAACAAAAGTAACAAGCGCTACTCCAATTGCTACCTACACCAATAGCGTGAACGGCCAATATGAATTTATGGTCTACGCTAGCAATTTAAGCGGTGATTCCAAGCAAGCTAGAAGCTTAAACAAACTCATCGGCGAAACAAGATATATCGTTGAATCCACTACTGAAAAAGATGCTCTTAACGATCCAGAAGGCACAGCATATTATCGTCCAAGTTATGTGATTATGTTCAAGAACACCATTTATGTGGTTGTCTATTATCAAGAAAAAGCCGTTTCTGCTTCATTAGGTGGTAACTTCTCTAACATTCAAGCAAACGACAAATGCTTAGAAACTCTTCTCACAGTGAAAGATAAAGAAGGCAATTTAGTTGAAGCAAAACTCACTAACGTTGAATATTGCGATGGCGTGTTAAAGAATTTCAAAAGATTCTTAAGCAAGACCTATGATTCAATTAAATGGAAGAATACCTTTGCCACAAGTGGTATCTACTTAGCCATCTTCGTGGGCTTAAGCTTATTCATGGGCTTATTAATGTGGATTATGACTCGTGGTAAGAACAATCCAAATAATTACTTCTCCATTTGGTTATGCATGAAAATTGAAGCCCGTTTAGCGTTAACTCCAGGTCTTCTTACATTAGTGATTGGCTTGTTCTTAACTCAATATGCTTCAATGATCTTCATCTTAACCTTAGGCTTAAGAATTATGTGGATCTCCATGAAGGAATTAAGACCAATGCAACAACAATAGGCTAGTCGCCGTAATCACTACCACGTGACTTATCTTCTGCGTAAATGTGAAGTAAATCAGTCACATCAGTAATTTCTAAAAATATAAAATTGTCTACTTCGGTTAATGGATTCTCAAAGTTACCGGTGAAGACAATTTTTTTATTCTTCTTCACTAGTTCTTCCATCTTTTCGATAATCAAATGATATTTCTCAGGGTAATGGTCTTTAAAACCCATGAGCTGGGTATAAAAGACCGGTTCTAAATAAAAAGATTCACCACTTTCATAAACATAAAGCGCACAGAAAGGATTATTCTTATCTTCAATTCTTTTTAAATGCTTGAATTCTTCATAATCTCTCATTTGTGGTAAACCTCATTCCTATTAATCTTAAAAGCGCGATATATTTGCTCTAATAATATTAGTCTAGTCATTTGATGGAGGAAAGTCATATTGGATAAACCAATTCTATCTTGGCAGCGTTTTTTAAGTTCTTCACTTAAGCCATAAGAGCCACCAATGACAAAGGAGATATTGGATCCGCCTAAAACAAACTTATCCTCTAAATATTTAGCAAATTCTGGACTAGTTGGTTGTTTCTTAACTAGGTCTAAACCAATCACGTATTCATCGCTTTTTAATAATTTTAAGATTTTTTGTCCTTCTTTATCCTTAGCGATTTCAATTTCTTTTTGGCTAGGATTTTGCACAATACTTTCATCATTAACTTCGATGATTTCCACCTGTGTATATGGTTTTAATCTTTCTAAATATTCGTTAATTCCTTGTTTTAAATATGGTTCTTTAAGATGACCAATGGCGTAAATCTTAATTTTCATGAGGATAGTTTCCTCCTGTTAAAGATTGTCTTTGCCACGCGGTTCTCACTTTATAGTTTTGAATGTTCACTCCAAAATGTTTAAAGATCTTTTGATAAGCTTCTAAAGCGACTTCTGGAGTATTAGCCTCTTCTGAAAGATGGGCTAAAACGATTTCTTTTGTATTATCTCCGATAATAGAGATAGCCGCTATCGCGCTATCTTCATTACAAAGATGACCTTTATCAGACATGATACGGTTCTTTAATTCAAATGTTCTATTGGTGTGTAAAAGCATCTTGATATCATGGTTTGATTCAATAATGAGATAAGTTGGATTTTTCACTAACGGGAGACATTGGTCTAAAAAGACACCGGTATCTGTCATATAGAATAATGATTCTTCCTTATCTTTAATTAAATACGCGCACGGATTAGTAGCGTCGTGACTTGTTTCAATTGGGGTAATTTCAAATTCACCAATTTTAAAAGGTTGATTGACATTAACAACGTGCGATAAAGATGAAGGTAATGTTCCTTCAAGCGCGTACATAATCTTTGGAGAAATGAATTTTAATCCAGCGATATGATCACTGTGGTCATGGGTAAATACGGCACCCGTGATATCGTTAACTGTGAGATTTATTTCAGAAAGCCCTTCTTCTAAACGCGATAAAGAAATGCCCATATCAATGAGCAAGACTGTTTGATTTGAAACCACAATTGTGGCGTTGCCTTTAGAACCAGAAGCAATTATATGAAAATACATTAGTCACCACTACCCTGGTTGATTTCACGCATTTGTTTGAGCCATTCTTCACTTGGTTCATCAAATCTACCAAATGATTTATAGAAGAATAGATATGATTTACCGGTTTGACCATTTCTGTTTTTAGCAACGTTAACTTCAACGAAGGAAACATCACCAACCATGGATTCACCGGTGATTCTTTCTTTTTGTTCTTTAACCATTTCAAAACGCTCACTACCAGTGAGGTTTTTCATCTTCTTATCGCCAGAGTTAGAAGGCGCTTTGGAGTCTTTATAATAATCTTCACGATATAAGAGCATGACAACGTCAGCGTCTTGTTCGATAGAACCAGAATCTCTTAAGTCGGAAAGAATAGGACGCTTATTTTCGCCACGTTGTTCAACAGAACGAGATAATTGAGAGACAACGATAACAGGCACTTTTAATTCACGTGCTAATGATTTTAACGCTAAAGAGGCTTTTCTGACTTCTTCTTGACGGGAATCTGTACTTCTAGAAGAACCGGAAGAAATAAGACCTAAATAGTCGATAATAATCAAGCCTAAATCTGGATGATTGGCTTGTAATTTTCTACTTTTAGCAATGATATCCATTAATTTACCATTTGGAGAGTCATCGATATAAAGTGGTAAACTACCGATTTTATAAAGCGCATTAGCGACTTTCGCTCTATCAACACCCGCTAAATTGCCAGTGGTAATTTTGCTTAATGACACAGATGATTCAGCACCAACTAAACGGGTAACTAA
>CADCCA010000058.1 GCA_902799855.1 uncultured Erysipelotrichaceae bacterium
TTAGATGAATGCTTAACTTATTCCCTTATTTCCAAAAAAGAAATGCGTGATTTCTGCTTATTAAACAAAGAAGAAAATTACGTTATCTTAAATCCTTTAACCGATGAACGTGAAGTGTTTAGAACTCACATCCTTTCATCCTTATTGAAAGTCGCAACATATAACGTTGCTAGACAAAACAAAAACTTAGCCTTATTTGAGACTTCAAATATGATTAGTAAATCTTCTAGAAGCGAACACCTCGCTATCGTCTTAGTGGGACAAGCTTTAAATCAAGGTTTACTTGCTAAAGAAAACTACACCTTCTATCACATGAAAGGCTTAGTGGAAGGTATCTTCTCTAGCTTAGGTGTGGAATCTTCCAGATATAGATTTGATAGATTTGTTGATCCAAATCACGAATTACACCCAGGAAAATCCGCTAACATCATTTTCCAAAACAAAGTGATTGGTGTGATGGGTGAACTTCATCCAAATCAAATAGAAAAATACGATTTAGGTAAAGCCAATGCTGTTGTTTTAGAAATGGATCTTGAAGCCTTACTTGAAGCCAAGGTTAGTGAAACTAAAATGTCACCAATCTCTCGTTTCCCAAGTGTTTCACGTGACTTAGCCTTTGTCCTTGATGCAAACGTCTCAGCAGGCGATGTCATCAAGACCATTAAGACTGTTGGTCGTGGCTTAGTTAATAACTGCGAAGTGTTCGATGTCTATCAAGGCACTGGTATTGCAGAAGGCAAAAAATCCATGGCCTTATCCGTCACATATCGTAAAGACGATGGTACTTTAACCGATCGAGAAATTAGTGATATCGAAGATAAAATCAAATTCGAGTTATCACGTTCCTACAAAGCGGAGATTCGTAGCTAATGGTCATCAATCGCGCTATTTTGCCAATCAATAAAACTGAGACTTTTAACGAAGAAATCGATTTTTCTAACCAAAAATTTGACGACAATCACGTTAGATGTATCAAAAAATGCTCAGTTAAAGTGGACGCCACTGAATATGAAGATGTTTTACGTGTTCAAGTAAATGGTGAAGCCGATGTCATTGCTTCTTGTTCTTACACCTTAGAAGATGTTCCACTAAAAGTGAAATTCAAAGACGAATTCTATTTTTCAAGCGAAGAAGATAGTTCGCAAGACTGCTACTTTGAACCAGGAGTCAATATCGATTTAGATCCATATATTCTCGCTCTTGTATTAGCAGAAGTCCCACATAATGTCACCAAAAGTGGAGCGTCATTACCAAAAAGTGGTGATGGTTATCGAGTGATGAGTGAAGAAGAATATCTCGAAGAAAAAAAGAACAAAAAGAACAGTGCTTTCGACATCTTAGATACGATAGAATTTGACGAAGAAGATAAAGATTAACTCTAAAAGAGTTAAAAAGATTTGCCCTCATAAATTTGAGGGCTTTTTCTTTATCTAAATATTTCTTTTATAAAATACTTGCAATTGCCTTTGCGCTTTGTAATAATATAGGTACCAGTGGTAAAACAGTGGGAGAAAGTGGTAAAAAATGTTTTTCGGAAGTTTTGCTCATACCTTAGATGAAAAAGGACGCTTAATGATTCCTCGTAAAATGAGAGAAGAGTTAGGCTATAAAGTCTACATCATGAAAGGCTTTGATGGTTCTTTATCTGTTTACAATGAAGACCGCTACCAAAGATTAGTTGATGAGTTTTCCAAACTTCCATTCAATCAACATAAAAACCGTGATTATCTCCGTCTTCAATTTGCCAGCACCTATGAAATGGATGTCGACAAATTAGGAAGAGTCCAAATACCAACAGCTTTGTTGAATAAATTCAACATTTCTCGCGAAGTTCTCGTTCTCGGCATTGGTGACCATATCGAAATCTGGGACCAAAAGAAATACGAAGAATATGAATCTTCCATCAAAGATGAATTTGAAAACATCGCTGAATCAATTGGCAATAATGACTAATTATGGAAGAGCAATCATTGCTTCTCAAGAGCGCTTAGAGAAAATCAGCCCCAACTTCCAAATCGTCCGTTCTAACTTCTCTGCCCTCGACGAGATATTGAACTCGCTAGGCATTGAAGCAGTGGATGGCATCTTAATGGATTTGGGTGTCTCGTCTCCACAATTCGATAAAGGAGAAAGAGGATTCTCTTATAACAGTGACGCTCGCCTAGATATGCGTATGGATCAAAGACAAACATTGACCGCATATCAAATCGTTAACACTTATTCATTACAAGATTTAAATCAAATCTTGCGAGATTACGGAGAAGAAAAATACTCATTCTCCATTGCTAAAAATATCATCAAAGCTCGAGAAGTCTCACCAATTGAAACAACGTTTCAGTTAGTGGAAATCATCAAAAAGAGCAAGCCAATGAAGGAACTTAAGAAAGTGGGACATCCTGCTAAACAAGTCTTTCAAGCCTTAAGAATCGCAGTCAACGATGAACTTAACGTTCTCGTTAAAGCCTTAAGATCAGCATTAAATCATTTAAAACCAGGTGGAAGATTAGCAGTCATTACCTTCCACAGTGGTGAAGATAGAATTGTTAAAAACATCTTCAAAGATGCAGCAGTGGACGTCGGTAATAGAATCGATGGTCCAAATATCAACAAAGAAAAAGAATTCGACCTTATTAATCACAAACCGATTACCGCTAGCGAAGCAGAGCTCAATAGAAATCATCGCAGCGCTAGTGCAAAGTTAAGGATTATTGCAAGAAAAGAAAGGGGGCAACAATCATGATGGTTATGAAAGACAAATTAGTCAAATTCAATCACAAAGGTATGTATTATCGTTTTCGCAAATTAGGCATCGCCTTACTTGCCCTTATTTCCATTGGAACCGTCGTGGCTGTTCCAACCTACATTACCTTCCGTGAAATCAGCAATCAAGCACAACATGCTGAAGAAGAACAGAAGCAAGAAGAGTTATTAGAAGATAGTGATGTTGATTCACTTTCTTATTAATAGAGTTTCTCCTTATTAGTCCATTTCCTCAGTGGACCAAAGACCATAAGTGACATTGTGGTCTTTTTCTTTTTTTGAAGTAATAGTGGTATCAACTATATTCATCAAGGCATTCTTTTATAACTATTTTGCATCACGTGTTTGATATTTTTAGTTAAGTGCCTTCTTTATTGTTACCAGTGCACACGATAGAAGAGAGAACAAAAGAAAAGTATTAAACTAGTAATTTATTAGTAGATAAATAGTTGAAATGATTAATATTTTGTCTTTTCTTAACTAATAAATAGTTAATTATTGTATATTGGATAAAAGTTCATTAAAATAAAGCATATTGGAGAATATATATGGAAAAACCTATTGCAGCAATTGAACTTGGTTCTAAAAAACTTAAATTAGTCGTTGGTTATGAAATTGATGGCAAAGTTTATGTTCTTTATACATTAGTTAAACCATATGGTCATTCGATTGAAGCGGGACAATTTGTCGATCCTAATCGCGTGTCGCAAACAATTAATAGCGTGCGTGAATTTACCGATCCATCCGCTAAGCTTAAACTCAATATCAGCGATGTTCTTTTATGCATCCCACCTTATGGCTTAGGCATTTATCAAACTCGTCAAGTGACTACAGTTGTCACAGAAGATAGCAAAATCTCCAATCTTGATATTAAAAATATCTACGCTTTAATCAGAAATAGTGCATATCCATTGAATGATAAAGCCTTAGTGGATGTCATCCCTGAAAGTTTCACCCTTGATCAAGGCCGCATCTTTGCGCGTCCGCCTTTAGGTGAATCTTCTAATACTTTAACAGTTTCCGCCAAAGTGCAAACTTTACCAAGTGCTTTAGTTGAGAATTATCAAAACGTTTTGCTCAATGGTGGAATGATTTCCCGTCGTAATGTAGTCGCTCCTTTAGCGGCTACAGAACTCATTTCTTCTTTTGAAGATATGCCAAAATCATTCATCCTTGTTGATATTGGTTCTAGTGTCACAACTGTCTCATTCGTCGGTAATAACGCTGATAACATCACTGAAAAGATTATTGAAAATTTCAATATCAATGAAGCAGATGCGGAAAAATACAAGATTATGTATGGCATTGATAACCGTGAAATGAATTTCAAAGCCCCAATCTGTACAACTGATGATGGTAATGGTCAAGAAGTCCATCATTTCAATAACGAACTCAACGATATCATTAAAGAAGAATTAGATGTCTTTGTGAAATATCTAAACGAGGCGGTCGATAACATCGTCTCACAACACGATAAATCATACCGCAGTTTCCCAATGATTCTCATTGGTGGTGGCTCACAGTTAAATGGCTTAGTCGGTTACATTACACCAAAGGTGATGAGTGAAACCGTGCAAGTTGTCGCCCCTAAAACATTAGGCGCTAGAAATCCAACTTTCTTTAACTGCTTAGGTATGATCTTAACTCATTCAAAATATTTGAATTTAAATGATGAATCGCATCCTAAAGTCGGACAAGTGACGCGAAATCAAGTGAAATAGAAGGAGAGAACTTTTATGCAAAATTATGATTTAGATAATTTCGAACCAGCGGCAAAGATTGTCGTTATCGGCGTTGGTGGCGCAGGTAATAACGCTGTCAATCGTATGATTGATGAAGAAATTGCCAATGTAGAATTCTGGGTAGCAAACACCGATAAACAAGCTCTCTCAACTAGTAAATCACTTAATCGTCTTATTTTAGGACAAGATATCACTGGTGGTTTAGGCGCTGGTGGTGAACCTGAAATTGGTGAACAAGCCGCTGAGGCTAGTGTTGATGATATTAGAGAAATCGTCAAAGACGCCAACATGGTTTTCGTCGCTGCTGGTATGGGCGGTGGTACAGGTACAGGCGCTGCTCCAGTTGTCGCTCGTATCGCTCGTGATGCTGGCGCATTAGTTATAGCCATCGTTACACGTCCATTCACATTTGAAGGCAAAAAGAGAGTGGTTAATTCCATCTCTGGCTTAAATAAATTAAGAGAAAACGTCGATGCTATCATCGTGGTTAGTAATGATAAATTACTAATGACATCTGGTAATAACGCTATCTCAAGTGCATTCAATGAATCTGATAAGGTTTTAGCTCAATCCGTTAAAACTGTCGTTAATCTCATCTTATTACCAGCCGTTATCAACCTTGACTTCGCTGATGTACGCAATACGCTTAAAGATTCAGGTGTTGCAATGATTGGTTTTGGCGTTGGATCTGGCCAAAATAGAGCGAAAGATGCCGCTAACGCTGCACTTAATTCTCCACTCCTTGAAGCATCCATTTCAGGTGCTAGAAGAGCGATTGTCGCGGTCACATGTGGACCAAACGTTTCCCTCTTTGATGCCCAGGATACAGTTAACCTATTAATCAATGCATCTGGCCATGATGTCGACGTCAAATTCGGTGTCGCAATTAACGATCAATTAAATGATGAAATATTGGTCAGCGTTATCGCTAGTGACTTTGAAGAAGAAATCGATTTCTCCAAGACTTCTTCTTATCAAGCTCCAACTAGACCAGTGGAAAATACTGTTCTTGCTCCACTCAACAACGAAGAAGAACAAAAAGATGACGCTAATCAAGAAGATAATCTTGATGTCACATCGATTCTTCCAGGTTTCTTAAACAGCTAAACAATGAAATTATTAAAAAGTCTCACTTGCTTATTCGCTCTTATTCTAGTAAGCGCTTGTAATGGGCATTCTAGTGCGGCTTTTTCTTCTACCTCGGAAAATACCTCAAGCGAGAATTCTTCGAGCCTTGTAGATAGTTCTAATAGCTCTAGTAGTGAATCTTCCTCAAATGTCTCAAGTTCAAGTGAGATAATTTTATCGTCTGAGACAAGTTCTTCTAGCGAATCAAGCTTATCTTCTAACAGTAGCTCATCTTATGATGATACACCAATAAACCGCTATGACGGGTATTATGATTCATTGCAATCTTGGAACAATGGTGAGGATTTAAAAAACCAACTATATGCAATTATGAGAAACGGCTACAC
This sequence comes from uncultured Erysipelotrichaceae bacterium, assembly GCA_902799855.1. Next base: position 5,978 of record CADCCA010000058.1, read on the forward strand.
ACCGTTATCTTATACAAAATCAAACAAACAAAACTACGACTCTAATGTCCATGCAGACCACGAAAAATATGATTTTGAGACATTAGATGTCATCTATAGTAGCAATTCTGTCTTCAAGAATGAGACAAATAAAGGCTGGCAAAGAGAACACGCTTGGTGTGCTTCTTTAATGTGCGGAACGCCTACGGGATCAGCGGTTTCTACGAAAGGTAGAGCCACTGACTTCCATAACTTATTTGCTGCTGAAGCGGGTGGAAATCAATCTCGTGGTAATAAAAACTATGGTGAAGCCGACAAAACTGCTATTTCTTATGTTGACAGAACAACAAATAGTGGATTAGATGGCTATTCATTTGATGAGACAACTTTTGAACCTGCTAATATTGATAAAGGCAGAGTAGCACGTGCCATATTTTATATGGCAACGATGTATAAAGATGCAGAAGATGGGATGGACGGGTTAAGAATTTTAGAAGAACCTGTTAAATATCCTTTTGAAAGTGGACGCGAATACGCAATTGGTAATTTATCAACCTTACTATCTTGGAATAACACTTATCAAGTTGATTATCTAGAAATGCAGCATAACATTGCGGTTTATTCAGATTCTGATAATCCTGATGGTGTAGCCCAAGGCAATCGTAACCCATTCGTCGATTATCCAGGATTAGTGGATTATGTCTTTGGCGATAAAAAAGATCAAGCTGGTAATTTAGAAGACTTAATTGCCTCTTCATCATATTTAGGTTCGGAAGACGCTAACTTGTCTCACTACGCTCTTAAACAAGCAAAAAGAGAGTATGAAGCAGGTGAGACTTTAAAGGCTAGCGATTATGTGGTAGTTGGCGTGAAAAATAATTTCTCCTATGAAGTTACAACCGTTGATATAGTTAATGTTTTTGATGACTACACTTTCAAAGAAAGTGATGGCACATATGTTAACATCGATATCGTTACTCCGATTAACAACATTCGCTATCGCATCATCTTAAGCCCAATGGGTGTTTGCTCTAGTGGCATTTTGATGCTGACCACAACCGGCATTAATAAAAAGACACCTGACGTTGATCAAAATATCTCTATCGGCAGCGTACCTTTCTTATTTAATTTCTCGACCACATTTAGCACTGTTTCAACAGATGGTATGACTATAAACAATATCTCAGCGGGTGGTGTGACAGTCGGTAGTAATCCAAGACCATTAACCAAATTAGTTATTAAAACTAAAAACACCTATACCGTTGATAAGATTTATATCAAGGCACAAGCGGGTAATGCGTCAAGTTCCTATTCTTTAAGTATCAAAGTTGGCGATGAAATAGTGAACACCAAAACTGTTTCTGATAGCACAGCTTGGAAGGTATTTGGTGGTGATTTAGAACAAATTCTAACTGGTCAAATATCTTTCGTTTTCACTGGTTCAACGAGTTTGAAAATCAATTCTATTGCCTTTAATTCTATTTCAAGTTAGAATTAATCGGACCTAGAAGACAAGTCTTCATATAAACTGCTTATAGAGAGTTTGGGACGATGGAAGCCAAACAGTAAGTATATGAAGGTATCACTTCTTTGTATGAGAGCTGAACTAATAGTAAGCCTCCGGCACTTCTCCGAGATGAAGTCAATAAGGGCTAAAGATATAATCTTTAGAACTAAGGTGGTACCGCGCTTATGGCGTCCTTAGACGGGACGCTTTTATATTGTTAAGGAGTTAATTATGGATTACAAAACAACACTCTTAATGAACAAATCAAACTTTGAAATGAGAGGCAATCTCAATCAAAAAGAACCTGTTCTTGTGAAGAAATGGGAAGAACAAAAAGTTTATGAAAACATGAACTTAAATCGCAAAGACGCTAAAGAATTCGTCCTTCATGACGGCCCTCCATACGCTAATGGCGATATGCACTGTGGTCATATGCTTAATAGAATTCTTAAAGACATGGTGATTAGATACAAAAATATGCAAGGTTATAGAACCCCCTTTGTTTTTGGCTGGGATACACACGGTCTTCCAATTGAAAACATGGTCACCAAGAGTGGTGTTGATCGTAAAACTACCCCTTTAACTGAATTTAGAAAGAAATGTGAAGAATATGCTTTAACTCAAGTCGCTAAACAAAAAGAACAAGTGAGACGCTTAGGCTTATTAGGCGATTTTGATAATCCATATCTAACACTTAAAAAAGATTATGAAGCCAAACAAATTGAAGTCTTTGCTTCAATGGCGCTTCAAGGCTTAATTTATAAAGGTTTAAAACCAGTTTACTGGTCTCCAAGTAGTGAATCTGCTCTAGCGGAAGCGGAAATCGAATACGCTGACGTCTTATCTCATAGCATCTATGTCGCTTTCCCAGTTAGAGATGGAAAAGGCGTTGTTTCTAATGACGCTAGACTTGTCATTTGGACCACAACTCCTTGGACATTACCTGCTAACTTAGCCATCTCTGCTCATCCAGATTTTATCTATGGTGAATACGACACCAACCTTGGTAAATTAGTGTTTTTAGAAGAATTCAAAGAAAAACTCCAAGAAGAATTGGGTTTAGAAAAATGCGAACTCTTGAAGAGATTTAAAGGTTCTGAATTAGAATTCGTGGTGTGTAAACATCCATTCTATGATAGAGATTCTTTGGTCATCGTTGGCACTCACGTCACTAACGACGCTGGTACTGGTTTAGTCCATACCGCTCCAGGACATGGTGTGGAAGACTATCAAGTTTGTATGAAATATCCAGGCCGTGGCTTAGATCCATATTGCCCAGTTGATGAACACGGTAAACTCATGAAAGGAACAGGCGAAAGACTCGAAGGCCTTTTCTATGAAAAGGCAAATGATGTTGTTCTCGAAATCTTAACCGAGAATGGTGCTCTTTTAAAGCACACAACATTCACCCATAGTTACCCACACGACTGGCGCACACATAAACCAGTTATCTTTAGAGCCACTAAACAATGGTTCTGCTCTATTGAACCAATTAGAGAAAAACTCCTTCAAGAAATCCATAACGTTAAATGGTATCCAGCATGGGGCGAAACAAGAATGGTCAACATGATTAAAGACCGCGCTGACTGGTGTATTTCTCGTCAAAGAGCGTGGGGTGTCCCAATTCCAATCTTCTACGCTGAAGATGAAACTCCAATCATTGACGCCAAAGTGTTTGCCCATATCGCTGATTTATTTAGACAATATGGCAGCAATATCTGGTATGAAAAGGATGCCAAAGATCTTTTACCAGAAGGCTATACGAACCCACATTCACCAAATGGTAAGTTTGTTAAAGAAAAAGACATCATGGATGTCTGGTTCGATAGCGGTTCCTCTTGGGAAGGTGTTTTGAATAATCGCGGTATCAAATATCCAAGTGATTTATATCTTGAAGGTAGTGACCAATATCGTGGTTGGTTTAACTCTTCATTAATTCTTTCTGTTGCCACACATGGTGTCGCACCATATAAAAATGTTGTCTCACATGGTTGGGTTTTAGATGAACACGGTGAACAAATGCACAAATCCAAAGGCAATGGTGTCGATCCAACTAAGATCGCTAATGTTTATGGTGCTGACATTTTAAGACTTTGGGTCGCTAGCGTTGATTATCAACAAGATGTGCGTATTGGCGAAAACTTAATCAAACAAGTAGCAGACCAATATCGTAAAATCCGTAATACACTCAAATTCATCTCCTGGAATTTAGCGGACTATTCTCCAAAGGAGAAAGTTGAACAATTTGAAAGAGTGGATGAATATATTTTAGAAAGTCTCAACCTCTTAGTGAAAAATGTCACAGAAGATTTTGATAACTACAATTTCTCAGATGCGACAAGTCAAATTATGACATTCATGTCCACTGATTTAAGTAGTTTCTATTTAGATATTAATAAGGATGTCTTGTATTGCGAAAAGAAGGATTCTTTAAGAAGAAAACAAGTGCAATATGTCTTATATAAGGTCGGTGAGACATTATTAGCGATGCTCACTCCAATTCTTCCTTTCACAATGGATGAATTCAATTTGAATATGCCAGGCGAGAGAAAGAAAAATCCTCAATACTTGGATTATCCAAAATTTGAGACAGTTAAAGAAGATGTCTTAAAGGAATATGAGACATTTAAATTATTAAGAGACGATGTCTTAAAAGCCTTAGAAGATGCGAGAAATAACAAAGTTATCGGTTCTGCTCAAGAAGCTTATGTCTCCATTAAATTTTCGTGGTCAGTGAAATTAAAGAAGAAGACAACGATGGTAGTGAATATAAGAACGCTAAAATCAAAGTCATTCATCACCAAGGTCACTTCTGCGAAAGATGTTGGAATTATGAAAGCGATGCTATAATGCAAGAAGATGGCACATTCTTGTGCAAACGCTGCAATGAGGTCGTTAAATAATGAAAGAGAAACTATTATTCGCTCTTAAGTGGTTTTATAAATCATTTATTTGGTTATTCATTGTTTTGCTTGGCATCGATATTTTAACTAAGCAAATCATTATGAATAGTGGAGTGACTCCTCCAGGAACCATCGCCGATTGGGGTTTTGTTCGCATTAGTTATGTCCTTAATCCTAATGCCGCTTTTGGTTTAGGCGCTGATAATCCTGTTGTCAGTAGAGTCGTTTATTTAATTGTGGCAAGCCTCATAAGTATCGGCTTAGTTTTCTATTTAATTTATAAAAGAAAAACCACAAGACTCTACATAAGAGCATGTCTTGTCATGGTTTTAGCGGGTGCGATTGGCAACATGATTGACCGTATCTTCTACGCTAGTACAGATTACTGTGTTGTCGACTGGATCGACTTCTACTGGTTCTGGGGCTATAACTTCAACATTGCAGATAGTTGTATTGTTGTAGCAGCCTTTATGCTCGTGATTTATATTATCGTTATAGAGGTTAAAGATTATAACAAGCGTCGTAAGCAAGAAACCCCACAATTAAAGGTGCTTTCTAAAACAGAACAAGAGCGTTTAGAGGAAAGCAAAAAAGAAGCTGAAGAAGCCAAAGAAGAAGAAACTAAAGAATAAATATATGAAATATATCGTTTCCTATAAAGAGAATGGAGAAAGACTTGATAAAGCAGTTGCATTATTGAATAACGATCTTTCGCGTTCCTTTATTACTAAATTATTAAAAGAAGAAAAAATTCTAGTGAACGGCAAAATTGAAAAGCCTTCTTTTAAGGTTAAAGAAAACGATGAAATTTTCCTTGAAGAAATTGAAGATACAAGAGCGGATATTAAAGAAGAAGATATCCCATTAGACGTCGTTTATGAGGATGAAGATATCTTGATTATTAATAAGCCACAAGGCATGGTGGTGCATCCTGCTAATGGACATTATTCTGGCACTTTAGTGAACGCTTTGATGTTTATGGAAGATTCCTTATCCTCTATTAATGGAGTTATCCGCCCAGGAATTGTCCATCGTATCGATAAGGATACTTCTGGTTTATTATGCGTCGCTAAAAACGATAACGCTCATCACTTCTTAGCGGAGCAATTAAAAGACCATACCATGGCTAGAGAATACATTGCTTTGGTCAGAGGCATCATTAACGAGAATAGTGGCACTATCGATATGCCAATTGGCCGTGATAAAAAAGATCGTCAAAAAATGGGTATTAACAAAGAAGGTAAACCTGCAACAACTCATTTCCAAGTTCTTGAGAGATTTAAAGATCATACTTTAGTAAAGTGCCAACTTGTCTCAGGCAGAACCCATCAAATCCGCGTCCATATGGCAGCGATTAATCATCCAGTGGAAGGTGATCCTCTCTACGCTGGAAGAAATTACGATAAGATTTATAAAGATGGTCAATTATTAACCGCCTATAAACTTAAACTTATCCATCCAAAGACAAAAAAAGAAATGGTTTTTGAAATACCATTGCCTCAATATTTTGAAGATATATTAAAGAGTCTTAGATAAATCTAATCCTCAAATAATTGCTTGTAATTAGCGAAGTTTTTCTTCGCTATTTTATTTAGTTCATCCTCACCATATTTAGATAAGAACTTTTTAGCGAATTCGTTAACTTTGCTAGACGCTCCAAAAGGAATAGTGGTCTTATATTTTTTATTTAATTCATCTCTTTCTAACAAAAAGGCATATCTAGCGATAACACTTGCTAAAGCGACACATGGGTAATATGATTCACCTTTTGTCTTAAAGACAATATTAATAACTTTTTGCTCATTTGGGTCGTTTAAATAGGCAAAGTATTTGCTTTCTGCCACAAATTGATCGACAAAAATGTTTCTTGTATCAGGGAATTTTTTAAACATATTGAGCAAAGCGCGGTTATGCATCTTGGCTTTAATGGAATTTAAGTTTTCTCCATTTGCGACAAGTTCGTTATATTTTTCGTTGCTTAGGGTTAAGCGTGAGACAAAAAACTTTTTAAGTAATAGTGGAGCGATTTCTCTAATTTTCTCATCACTGAGTTTTTTGCTGTCTTTAACACCAAATTGCTCAAGAGTTTTTAAATCTTTGCCTCTCACAAATGCCGCGACAACGATGATAGGGAGAAGGAAATCTCCAACACCGACTTCGTCGCTACCGATTTGATTATCAAAGCAAAGCCAACCTTTTGGTGTCTCAGCTGTCTTCTCTTTACATTCAGCGTTTTCGTCCCATTTTTTAGCCTCGCTTAAGGCATCTTCACCCATAAAAACAACTTTGTGTTTGTTCTTTTTATCTTGATAAATAGTAATAGTGATGCCGGAATAATAGGCTTGGAAAATGATGTACTCGCCATTATTGAGTTTTTGATAAGGGCGATAATAATCCATCATCGCAGTAGCTTGATTGACATCGACTGTAATAGATACAACATTATTTGCCATATGAATATAATATCACTTTTTATGGTATAAAAAATTTCTTTTTATTGTGCTAAAATAAACTAGTTATGCAAAACATCTACGAAACATTTCAATTTCAGGCGATTAAAGATCACCTTCTTGAGTACGCTAAAACGGAACTAGCCAAGGTTTATATTGATGAATTAACAATGTTAGAAAACGCTAATGCTGTTAATAATGCTTTAGAAGATTTAAAAGAAATCAGTTCTATCATCATTAGGTTTGGTCCTTTACCAATCGGTAATTCCGCTAATGCATTAGTGTTGATTGATTTAGCCAAGAAGACTGGTTTATTAACACCTCGTGACCTTCATCTCATCGCTGAGGATGTTTTGACAATTGTTAAAATCTCCACCTATCTTAAAAAAGTAGGTGATAGTTATCCAAGAATTAATGAACTAACAAATCAATTTATTGATTTATCAAACTTAGAAAAAGAGATACACCGTGTCATCACTAATTCTCTTTCTGTCAGTGACCACGCTTCTGATGAACTCTATCAAATCCGCACAAAACTGAAAAAGATTGAAGCGACTTTGCAGTCTAAAATTGCGTCCCTCGCGTTTACCTATGGCAAGTATTTAAATGATGATAACGTCACAATTAGAGA
>CADCCA010000059.1 GCA_902799855.1 uncultured Erysipelotrichaceae bacterium
GGTTATCCAGTCATTAGAAAGAATCTCAAACAATGGGTTATCGACCAACCAAAATTCGCAGAAAGATTATTAGAAGGTCTTGACCGCATCGATTGGCCAGAATCCACAAAAGAAATCCAACGCAACTGGATTGGAAAATCCATCGGTGCAGAAATGACATTCAAAGTCGCTGATAGTGACCTTTCATTCGTCGTTTTCACCACGCGCTGCGACACAATATATGGATGCACGTACTGCGTGCTTTCACCTGAACACGCTCTTGTGAAACAAATTATGAGCAAGGACAAAGAGAAAGAAGTTCTTGCCTATATTGAAGAAGCAAGCAAGAAGAGTGAAATTGAAAGAACGTCTTTGAATAAAGATAAAACCGGTTGCTTTACTGGTGCTTACGCGATTAACCCAATCACTGAAAAGAAAGTGCCAATCTATATTTCTGATTACGTTCTTTCTTCCTACGGCACGGGTGCAATTATGGCCGTACCAGCGCATGACTCACGCGATTACGCCTTTGCGAAAAAATACGGCTTAGATATCATCCAAGTTTTAGATGGTGGTGATATTTCTAAAGAAGCCTATGAAGAAGATGGTCCACACATCAATAGTGATTTCCTCAATGGCTTAAATAAGGAAGACGCTATTAATAAAATGCTTGAAGTCTTAGAAAGTAAAGGCATTGGTAAAAAGAAAATCAATTACAAATTTAGAGAATGGATCTTTGCGAGACAAAGATACTGGGGTGAACCAGTCCCAGTCGTCCATTTAGATAATGGTGAAGTTCACGCTTTAGATGACGATGAATTACCACTCGTTCTTCCTGAACTTGATGACTATAAAGGTCATAATGGTCAAGCGCCTTTAGAAAACGCTAAAGAGTGGAAAGAATATAACAAAAATGGTCTACACGGCAAACGTGAAACATCAACTATGCCAGGAAGCGCTGGCTCTAGCTGGTATTTCTTAAGATATGTTGATCCACATAACGACAAAATGTTCTGCGATAAAAAACTCGCTGATCACTGGCTACCTGTTGACCTTTATATCGGTGGTCCAGAACACGCGGTAGGTCACTTAATTTATTCCCGTATTTGGACTAAATATCTTTATGATAAAGGCTATATTTCATTTGATGAACCATTTAAAAAACTCGTTCACCAAGGCATGATTTTAGGCGCCAATAACATCAAAATGGGCAAACGCTACCCAGAATTTGTTGTTAATCCACTAGATGTCTGCAACCAATATGGCGCGGATACATTACGCTTATACGAAATGTTCATGGGTCCTCTTGAAGCTAGTAAACCATGGAGCAACCAAGGCGTTGAAGGGGCCAGAAGATTCTTAGACCGTGTCTACCGTATCATTATTGAAAGCGGCATTGTCACTAAAGAAGCCACACCTGAATTAGATTTGATTTACCATCAAACAGTGAAAAAAGTTAGTGAAGATTTTGAAAATCTCGCTTTCAATACCGCGATTAGTCAAATGATGATTTTCATTAATGAAATCTATCGCGTGAATAAAATCAGCCAAGAATACGCTGAAGGCTTTGTCAAACTCATCTCTTGTATTTGCCCACACCTCGGCGAAGAAATGTGGGAAAAACTCGGTCATCAAGAGACCATTGCTTTTGCCTCTTGGCCAACCTATGACCCAAGTAAACTTGTGGTCAATACCGTTAAGATGGCGGTCTCAGTCAACGGTAAACTGAGAGGTGAATTAGAAATCGCTAAAGACGAAGATGATGAAAAAGTTAAAGCCGCTGCCTTAGAACTTGAAGGTGTGAAACGCAACGTCGAAGGCAAGGAAATCAAAAAGATTATCGTCGTGAAAAATAGAATCGTTAACATCGTCGCTATTTAGGAGAAAAACATGAATATTTGCATTGATGTGGGCAATTCCACAATCGGAATTGGAGCGTTTAAGAATAACATTCTCGTTGAAAGAATGATTGTTAATACCGATCCTCATTTTACCGAGGATGAGTTTTATCAACTCTTCAAAAAACCATTTGAAGTCATCAATAGAGGACAAGAAAAGTTAGACAACATCATCTTTTCTTCTGTTGTGCCACAAATCAATGTCCCTCTTTTAAACGCTTTAAAAAAATTAACTTCAGTGGAACCAATTCTCATTGGTCCGGGCACTAAAACCGGTTTATCAATTAAGGTTGATAATCCTTTAGAAATCGGCAACGACTTAATCGCTGATTTAGTGGCGGCTAAAGAAAAGTATGGTTACCCATGTTTAATTGCTGATTTAGGCACTGCAAGTAAGATTCTTTTCCTTGATAAGAGTGGAACCTTTGCAAGTTGCCTCATCATGCCTGGCTTAACTTTATCTGCTAGTTCGCTTTCTAATAAAGCGGCTTTACTTCCAGAAGTTTCTTTGATTGCTCCTAAATCCATCATGGCGAAAAACACTTTAAGCGCGATGAACGCGGGTATTGTGTATGGACACGCCGATATGATTAACGGCCTCATCAGTCGCATTGAAAAAGAAGCCGGCTATGAATGTAAACACATCTTAACTGGTGGAGGTGCCACTTATCTAAAAGATATTATCAAAGATAATTTCATCTATGAAAAAGACCTTAACTTAAATGGTCTTAATATTATCATCAACAAAAACATCAAGGAGAAATAAAATGTCCGATAAAAATTTCTATCAAGATTTAACTAAACCATATCAAAAACAAATGCTTCAAGCATTAAAAGAATTCGTCGCTATTGACTCAGTCTATGACGAATCCACAGTGAGTGAAGAAAATCCATTTGGTCAAGGCGTGACTAACGCCCTTAAATATATTGCTAATCTCGCTAAAAACGATGGTTTCATCGTTCATAACTATGACAATAAGATTGTTGAAATCTTAACCAATAACGAGGAAAAGAATATTTCCATCCTCGCCCACGCTGACGTCGTGCCTGTGGGTACGGGTTGGCCACAAGATCCATTTACCGTCTTAGAAAAAGATGGCACATTATATGGTCGTGGTGTCGCGGATGATAAAGGCCCATTATTAAGTGCCTATTATGGTTTAAAAGCCTTAAGAGATAATAACCTTTTAGGTAATTATCAAGTGAGATTCCTCGTCGGAGGTAATGAAGAAAGCGGTTCCTTGTGTATGGAACATTATTTCCATACCTTAAAAAAGAAACAACCAACCTTAGGTTTCTCTCCTGACTCTGCCTATCCTTTAACTTATGCGGAAAAAGGCATCATCGGTTTTGCGGTTAGAAAAATAATTAACTTCCCAGAACTCATCTCCCTTAAAGGTGGTGTAGCGTCTAACTCGGTTATCGAAAGATGTGAAGTTAAATTAAAAGAAGATTTAGATTTTGTCTCGTATTTAAATAAGGAAGGCGTTGATTTCTCTTACTTAGTAAAAGGAAACGAAATGACACTAACTTTCCATGGTTTAGCCGCTCACGGATCTTTACCTCATAGTGAAGATATGGGCACTAACTCATTAAATGTTGGCCTTATCTCCTTAGAGAATAAGAAATTAGAAATGATTGTTAACTTCCGTCACGTTGAAACGGTGACCAGTGAACAAATGATTAATAATATCAAAGAAACTTCTAAACCATTTGAAATTGAAGTCTTAGGTATTTCACCTCTTCTCTATTACCCAAAAGACCACAAGTTAATTCAAACTCTTTTAAGGGTGTATCAAGAAGAAACTGGTGACTATAAAACACCAATCATCGCTTCTGGTGGTGGTACTTACGCTAAAGAAGCGGACAATATCGTGGCCTTTGGTATGGAATATCCAGGATATGACCCGATTATGCACGGTGTGAACGAACATACAGAAATCTCACACCTCACACAGTCCATGGGCATCTACGCTCACGCGATTATTGAACTCGGAAAGAAACTATAATGCGCACTAAATTTAAAGCTTGGGCCGAACCTTTCATCAATGAACATCCAGAAGTGATGTGTCCTTTTGATAAACTCAATGATGAAGGTTCTTATTATCTAGAAATCGGTTCTGGTAAGGGTCAATTCCTTTTAGATATGGCCTTAAAATTTCCAAAGCTTAAATTCATTGGTGTCGAAAAGAACGTCACCTGTGCAGGGTTTACCGCTAAAAAACTAGTGGAGAATCAAATTAGTAACGCTAAGCTCGTCTTTGCTGATGCCCAACAGATGACTCCATCCATTAAAGATGATTCAGTAGAAGGAATTTTTCTAAACTTCTCAGATCCATGGCCAAAAAAGAGACACACTAAAAGAAGGTTAACTAGTGAACTCTTTTTAAAAGAGTATTATCGCATCCTTAAAAAAGGCGCAAAACTCATCTTTAAAACCGATAATTATGACCTATTTACCTATTCTTTAGAAATCATTCAATCTTCTGATTTCAAACTCGTTGAAGCTAACTATTCATATGATGGAAAAGATAACTTTGATGCGACTACAGAATATGAAGCTAATTTTAGAAGTCAAAACATGCCTATATATCGCTTAATCTTGGAGAAATTATGATTAAAAAATACGGACTAATTAACCATTTTGAAAAGATTAACGCTTATCTCAGTATTATCTTTGATGAGATGCCAAATAATCTTCTTCCTAAGCAAGATGAAGATCTTTTGATTTATGAAAAAGATGACCGTATTTATCGCATTGATATTTATAATCTCAAAAAATACGTAAAGATTAGAATTCAAGGCTTAATCTACTTACCAAATTATGAACTCATTGCTATCTTAAATGGCTATCTTGGTAAGTACGACATTATGCTATTAAGCAAAGATGAATCTGGCTTCTATATCGTAAAAGAAGGCGATAGTTACAAAGTAAAAGTTAAGAAGGATACATTAGTCTCAAGCGGAGAGTTCGTGAGACAAGATCGTTTTGCGACTTATAAAGACTTAGATATCAATGACAAAGATGAAGACATCGTTTTAGATCAAGAAGAAGTCTCGGACGATGATATAAATAAAGATTTTTTCCAAATGGAGGAACGTGAAATATGAATGAAGTAGAACTCAAAAAACAAGGCAAAATCTCACGCTTAACAAACAAAACATTTAACTTTCCGAAAGAGTTAGGTGAAGGCTTTTATAGTGCGAATTATTTTTTAAAGAGTCGTAAGATTGTTAGCGAAAACCTCGCTGGCCATAAAGTGACTATGCAGTGGTTCCAAAGAAGAGACAATTCAATGCTCTGTGGTGTTGATGAGGCTATTGCCTTAATTCATACCTTTGCGGTCCATCCAGAAGAACTTGAAATTGAGGCCTTAAATGATGGTGATATCATTCAGGCAAATGAACCAGTTTTAAAAGTCACTGGTAAATACGAAAATTTCGGGTTTTTAGAATCAGTAATTGATGGTATCTTAGCACGCAGAAGTAGTGTAGCCACTAACGTTAAAGAAGTGCTTGATGCCGCCCAAGATACACCAGTATTTTCAATGGCGGATAGGCAAGATGATTACCTCACCCAAGTTGGTGATGGCTATGCCACTTATGTCGCTGGTATTACCCGCGTTAGCACCGATGCTCAAGGTTTGTGGTGGGGCGGAAAAGGTATGGGCACCATGCCTCACGCTTTAATCCAAATCTGTGGTGGTGATATTTGTAAAGCGGCGGATAAGTATTTAAAGAGTTTCCCAGAAGAACAAGTAACTGCCTTAATTGATTATCACAATAACGTTGTTCGTGACTCTCTTTTAATCGCTCGTCACCTCGGACATAAATTAAGAGGTGTACGCGTGGACACGTCTAAAGCCTTAATCGACCATTATTTTGATGACAAAGACACTAGTGGTTTTGATCCTCATGGTGTTTGCAAAGAACTCATTATCGTTTTAAGAGAAGCCCTTGATAAAGAAGGTTTTGATTATGTCGGTATTACCGTTTCTTCTTCCTTCACTGCTGAAAAGATAAAAGCGTGGAAAGAAGCTAAAGTCCCAGTCACTATGTACGGGGTTGGTACCTCATTTGTTAATAATATGACTTGTGGCTTCACCGGTGACTTAGTGATGCTTGATAATCAAGCAGAAGCCAAAGAAGGTCGCGCTAATTATAGTAACGATAAACTTAAAAAGGTTCCTTATCCAATTTACTAATTGACCTATTTGCCACATTTTTAAACCGAATTTAAAGCAAAGAAGAGATTTTTAAAGCATCTTCTTTGTTTTATTTTTGTTTTTATGTATTATTTTTAGTTAAAAGGAGGCTAACGGTATGAAAAAACATTTAAAAGCAATTGCCGTCCTAGGATTCCTATCTTTAATTATTACCGGCTGTCAAACAGGTACTACTTCTAGTAATTCATCCAGTAATACTAGTAGTAACCAATCCAGCCAAGAAAGCTCATCTAGCTCATCAAGTTCATCGCTCGCTCCTAAAAAGTATTCTGTCATTTGGCAAAATTATGATGGTTTAGTTTTAGAAGTGGATGAAGAAGTCTTAGAAAATACCGTTCCAACATATGATGGTCCAACACCAGAGAAAGAGCAAGACGCTCAATATGATTACGTCTTTGCTGGTTGGACCCCAGAAGTCACAGCGGTCACTGATGATATCATATATGTGGCGACTTTTAACGCAGAAGTGAGAAAATACACCGTTATCTGGAAAGATGAAAATGGTGATGTTTTAGAAACAGATACCGATGTTCCTTATGGCACAGTTCCAACATATGATAGTGAAGAACCCACTAAAGAAAGTACAGTAGAGCACACTTATTCCTTTGATGGTTGGTCTACCGAAATAGTGGAAGTAACAGGTGACGCCACTTATATTGCAAAGTATAAAGAAGAAGCCAGAAAGTACGTTATCACCTGGAAAAATGAAGATGATACAGTCATTAAAACTGAAGAAGTCGCCTATGGCGAAACTCCTCTTTATGAAGGTGATACCCCAGAAAAAGATCCAACTACTCAATATAAATACACATTTGATGGTTGGTCACCAAATGTTGTCGCAGTCGAAGGTGACGCTACCTATACCGCACAGTTTAAAGAAGAAACAAGAACTTACACCGTTACATGGGTCAATTTCGATGGTGAAGTTTTAAAAGTTGACGAATTAGAATATGGTCAAACCCCAGTCTATAGTGGTGAAGACCCAACTAGACCACATGAACACGGTTTAGATTTCACATGGAAAGGTTGGTCACCAACCATTGTTCCAGTGTATCGCGATACCGTTTATACCGCTAAATACACCTATAAAGCTTCATTTGATTTCACTTTGCTCGATTACGAAATGAATGAAGGCTATGACATTAGCGAACTTAAAGGTGCGCCATGGATTAACGCTAACTTAAGAGGTCAACTCAAAAAGATTAAAAAACCATCTTTGAAAGATGACTTCTATGCCGCTATTAACTATGACGATATCCTTAATGGTGTACCTGGTCCATTTGAATATGATGATCAAGTCACCAATTGGGCCATCAATGCCGTCTATAACAATAGCGAATATACCACAAATGGTGATTTCCTTTATGCTGCCACTAGCAAACTTGCTTATGGTGATGTTGATGCTGTCAGTAATTATTTAGCAAATGTTGACCTTAATGATTATTTAACAAGTAGTGATATCTTCGCTTCCACATCCTCATATTTGAAACTTTCTTATGAAGATGGAAAATATTTTGTCTCGTACAATGATGGCTATATCAGTGGCACTCAAGGCCTCCATTACTTATGGTTCTTATCAAGTTACTACGCTGATATCAGTAATGTAACTTCCTCACTCGTTAATAAGTTAGTAAGCGCTTATACCATTAATGTCTCATCCTCTGATTTAAATAGCGCGCGTGACCTCGATCAACAATTAAGTGACACCATTTATAACGATAGATATCGCTATAGTGGAACGACCACTTACACTGTTAAAGATGTCCCTTGGACACAAATGAAATCCGCTCTTTTAGATGCTGGCTTTGAAGAAACAGATTCTATCAGCATTAATAACTACAATAAAAACGCTTTAAATTATTTATTTAATAGTTATGCAGTTAATCAAGCTAGTGTTTTAAAAAACGATTTAGTGATGCGTTTAGCGTTTGATTATCGTTTCTTAATGGGCGCTAATAACTACAAAGCCTTTAACCAAGTTCTTTCTAATTTAAGCGAAGGTTTCTTCCAAGATGAACGCGGTTTATATTATTACGATGGTCAAGAACTTGCTAAACGCATGATGAGACTATCGATGAAAGAACCATTCGAACAATCCTATCTTGAATTAACAAGTAGTGAAGAAATCAAACAAAACGTCGCTAATTTAATCGAAGATGTTCTTGAAGGCTATAACGCTATTATCAACGACATCACTTGGTTAAACGACACAACAAAGGCTAATGTCTTAAGAAAACTCAACGCTATGGCGTATCAATCATGTTATTCCGATAAACGTTTCTATTTCTCTAAGATTGATACAACCGGCTTAGAAAGCGCTTCTTTATTCGATTTATATAATCGTTATTCTGATACCTCATTACGTGACACCATTGATAAGCACTTAGATAGTCCATTTGAATATGTGTGGGATGTCATGACCACATATACCACAAATGCTTTCTATACCAGCCAAGGTAACGTGTTTGTTATTCTCAACGGCATCGTTCCAGGTTTCTATAGTGAAACAGTGGAAGAATTATATGGCTTGTTAGGCTTTGTTATCGGTCATGAAATCACTCACGCTTTTGACGCGAATGGTTCGCAATTTGATGAAAATGGCAATTACAAAGATTTAATGACTGGCACCGATAGAACTAAATTCAATAGAAAAGTCAACAAAATGGCGTCTTTCTACAAGAAGATAAATTTATTTGACGCAAACTTTGTCGACGGTGATAACGTTAATACCGAAGCAACCGCTGATATGGGCGGCATTCGTGTCATGCTCAAACTGGCGGAATCTATTCCTGATTTCAATTACGACCTTTTCTTTAGAAGCGCCGCTAGAGCGTGGTGCACTCAACCATATAGTGCAGAAGCTGCGCAATATCGCTTATCTGATGCCCACCCATTTGCCTATTTAAGAGTCAATGTCACTCTCGCCCAATTCGACGAATTCATTGAGACATATGACATTGGTCCAGGCGATGGAATGTATATTCCAGAAGACGAAAGAGTTGCTATCTGGTAAACAAAAAACAAACAACAAAAAATGGATGAGATTTGTTCCCATCCATTTTTATTTAGCTGTTTAATACTAGAGCTTACGGTTGTAGTATTCGACGATTTGTGATTCTGTGATATCTTGTGGTAATTCTTTACGTTCGACTTCGCGGACATATTTACCAGATAATTTTTCAGCATCTACTTCGACCCAGCCGACTTTTGTGCCGAGGGTTTCAAGAGATTCTTTAATCACTTTGAGGTCTTTACTGCTTTCTTTCACGCTCACGACATCACCGACATTTAATAATGCGCTTGGGATGTCTAACTTTTTGCCGTTAACTTCGATGTGGCCATGGTTGACTAAACGGGATTCGAGCAATTTCATGAAAGCAACACCGGTAACTTCTTTACTGCTTAAAGCAAGCATGAATAAGCGACGGAATTGTCTTTCGTTAACACCGTACATTTGTCTTAATTTCTGCTTTTCGATAAGTTGTTTACCGTATTCAGAATTCTTTTTACGACGTGTGTTACCGTGTTGGCCTGGGCCATAAGGACGTTTCGCTAATTCTTTACTAGTTTCAAGTGTGGAGAAACCTAAACGTCTAGATCTCTTCCAATCTGATCCTGTGTATCTCATGTTCTTCTCCCTTCTTTATTTTTCTTTCGCAAAATAATGAATGGTGTGAATTCCTTTTCCCGGATGTTTGATTAATCTTTTCACCGTATAGCTTAGGTTACTCAGTCACAGCCGTATCAAACGTCGGACGGATTGTATTCACATGCTGCATTACATGCAGTAAATAATATATAGAAATTCGCTAATTGAGTCAATCAAAAAATGTTTTTTCTTTAGAAACGATAATAAGTAGTAGTAGTTCACTCTCTAAAAACGCAAATATCAACAATATAAATAGTAGGGTAAAAATGTTTAATAAATTTTAAATGGTTTTTTGATCATAAAAAGCATCGATTTGCCCATCATTAATAAGATCAAGTTTATGAAATAATAAATATTTCTTAAAAATGCTTTTATGTTAGATGAGAAAATCGCTACAATATAAGTATGGTTATAACCATGTCTTTATTGTTCGCTTGTTAGGAGGTAATCTTCCATGTTTGTTTTATTAAGTAATGGGCAAAAAGTCGGCATCGGATTTCTCGTTGCCGGTATCGTCATCGTTATCGGTGTCTTGCTCTTTTTGTTATATCATTTCGTCTTTTCTAGGAATCGAATTAAACGCCAGGTGCGTGATTTACAAAAGAAATATTCATATCTTGATGCTCTTTTGATCGGTCAAGATTCTCAATACATTCATCGTCTAGAAATCATTTCTAGAACAAATCTTTTATACGTTGACAAACATGAAAAATTTTCCCGTCGTTTCAAAGAAATCTATGAAAATGATGACAAATTTGCCGAATCAATGATTAGGCAATTAAATGCCTTAATTAATAACAAGCAATATAAAAACATCAAAACCGTCATCGCTGATGCTAAAAAAGCGATGAGCACTTTTGAAGATAAAGTAAATACTTTAGATAATGACTTATATGTCTTAATTAAACCAGAAGAAGACTCCCGTCAATCCATCTTAAAACTTAAAGAAAATTATCGCCGTGTCAAACAAACTTTCTACGCTAACTCTAACGATTTAGATTTAGTCAGTGCGTCAATTAACCAAGTTTGTGATAAGCTCGATCAAATGTTCGTGGATTTTGAAACCCACATCGAAAGTGCGGAATATGATGAAGCCCAAGCTTTGCTTCCAACAATTGGCAAAGTCGTTTCTGCTTTAGAAAGTGCGCTTTCTCAATTACCAAATCTTTGCATTTTAGTGAACACCGTGATTCCTGAAAAGATTAACGAACTTAAAAAGAACTATGAAGAAGTGGAGTCTTTTGGCCTTCCTTTATATAACCTCTCATTCCCAAAACGTTTAGCCGATTGGAATACTGATTTATCCATTATCCGCACTAAACTCACCAAACTTGAAA
>CADCCA010000060.1:0-7785 GCA_902799855.1 uncultured Erysipelotrichaceae bacterium
AAGAGTTCTGCAAGAACTATGACTGTGGTTGGGGTAGTTTCTATCTCTTTGTGGACTTTAAAGAAAACGCTGCGCATAACCGCTTAACCGTGGGAGCTCCTTGGGACTTTGACTTAGGATTAGGCAACAAGAGTAGAGATGGTAAATACAAACCAGATGGCGATTTCATCACTCAATCTGGTGGTAGCATGACTGAATTTAACCCTTGGTTATATTTATTAACGCAAACTGATTTCTATAAGAGCATGTTTAACCGTTATTATTCCGTGTTTAATAATTCTGGTTGCTTTGAAAAAGCCATCCAATACATCAATTATGAAACAAGAGCATTCGCGAGTGACTTCGCTAACGAGTACACCAAATGGGCGGGCGATAGCGGTCGTTCTTCCATGAGCACACGCTCGTATAATAATCACGCTGACGCAGTTAATTATCTAACTGGTTGGTTAACTTCTAGAAAAGAATATTTAGACAATAAGTATTTAAAATAATCAGAGATTAGACAAACAAAAAGACGTTTCGATTGAAGCGTCTTTTTTAGTTCTATTAGGCTTTATAAACATCTAAGCTATCAAATAATTTCACTGAATCATCTAATGCGGTATAAACCTGATAGGATAATGTTGTTTCGCTGAGGTTTAATACACCGAACATTGGAGCGTTAACGTTACCTGTCGCTAAATCACCGACTTCGTAGTGTTGATCAGAAGTATAACTACCAAAGGTGTATGGTTCATAGGAATTCTCGTATTTGAGTTTGCCTAATTCGAGTTTGTATTTGTTATCTAAGAAGGTTTTGCTTGGATCAAGACCTTTATAGGAATCTCCATCCTTCACTACTTCTGACCAAATGCCATCTTCTTCATGAGCGCCATAACGATGACCAGCTGCACCAGTAGTTACATAATATGTACCTTGTGGGTTTTTATCATAGGTCACACCATCGATTTCTTCGGTTTCAGGGTTGAGATTCACCACTGCATCATTGTTCCAAGTTGTGGTATAGCCTGCGGCATCCCAACGATATGGTAATGTCTTATCGTAGGTGTGGTCATGGGCTTGGAAGACTAAATCAACGTGTTTAGAAGAGAAAATTGGGGTGAATTTTTCAACGATGTTTTGATTAGCGCTTTTGTTGGAGTGGTCGCCCGAAGAATATGGAGAAATGTGCATCATGACAATTTTCCATTTGGCTTGGCTAGCGTTATCTAAGTCATTTTTTAACCAATTGAGTTGAGCATCTGATACATCGTTAGTATTTAAGACCACAAAGTGGGCGAAATTATAATCATATGAATAATAGGCACCAGAATAATCAACAGCGTTTTCTGGATATTTAATATCGGAATGTAATGAATGAGAATATGGAGAAGCTGGTTCATGGTTACCGCTTGATGTCATATATGGGATATCAAATTTATAATCGTAGATAACATCTAAAGCCTTGGAATAAGTATTGAATCTAATTTGTCTTACTCCATCGATCTTTTCCATATTTTGATCAAATTGGTCACCATTATGTAACGCCATATCAAGGCCTTCGCCTGCCTTTTGTACCGCTTTAACATAGGTATTACGCCACACATTGAGTTTGGTATGGTCTAAAGTTTGAGCGTCACTCATATTTATCGCGGTAAAGGTATCACTATTGGTTTCATCGGTGATAAAAGCACCGTATTTATAGCCACTTTCTGAACCGATTTTATAACTATAGGCTTGACCTGGAGTTAAGTTTTCTACGTGCACTTTGTGGCAGTGCATGATTTGTTCAGAAGAGTTACTTGAACCACTATGGGATGGGAATTCATTGTTTTTAAATGAAGCAGTACCACTAGTGGCTAGTGTGACTTCTGTGGTGAAATCGGCGTTTTCTCCTTGATCGCTTTCAACGAGGAATAAATCTGTGTCGTCAACCGTAGCGTCGGTTATCCAAGAGAAACCGCGTGAAAACATATCAGAATAAAATGTCATATTGACTCCAGTTGGTACTGGGGAGATGGAATAATCATCATAATCTGGAGTGAATTCTGGTCTAACGATGTGGTACTCTTCTTTAGAAGATGTCCCACCATTATTAGCGCCACAAGCGGCCAATAATAAACCAGGCATTAATAAAACAATTAAAGAAAGTTTCTTTTTCATATACATTACATATTCCCTTAAAAAGTATTTGCTAGATACTTCTATAATAATGTCATTTATTAAAAAACACTAGATATGAATGCCTAGTGTTTTAATTATCTTTTTCTTCTTTTTCGATGCTCTTTAATTTCTTAGCATCGTTTTTACCAGAAGTCTCGTTGTAGAAGTTAACAATGATGGAGGTTACCACCGCAACAGCGACGATACCATACATTCCAAGCACCACGGTAATTAATCTTCCGATCACTGTGGTCGCTGCAAAGTCGCCAAAACCTATCGTCGTCACTACCGCAAAGCAATACCATAAAGCATCACCGAAATTAGTGATGGTTTCTTCTACTGTAATAAGCACTAAAGCGGAGGCTACCATAGTCGCGATTAAGCCAAATAAGACTTCTAAAGCGAAGGTCTTAACGATAATCTTGAATAAGACTTTGAATTTTAATTCACCAAAGGCAATGCCTGCCACTTCTGCTAGAGCAGTAATGGTAATAAATAAGCATTCAATTAAAACGACTTTAGCGAGGTCATCCACTTCTACTGGAATGAATAAGCCAACGCCTAATAGCATGGCGATTAAAATAACAATAGCGTTAAAAACAATCGCTCTAATGGATTTCTTTTCGATGATATTGAAAATACGTGAAACGATAACTACTAAACAATATAATCCAGCGGTTAAAGAAAAGAGATATGTATCATTTTTCGCATAAGTAACAACAATACCCAAAGCGAGATTAAAAGCAAAAAGAATGATGACGCGTATGAGATTATAGCGGCTTCTATTACGCATATAGGTCACTAGGCTTGATAAGCCCATAGAAATAAACACCCAGAATAAGAAGTTAGGAGCGTCATCGAAGTTGCTCTTAGTGACCGCGACAATTGTTAAAACAGAGAAAGTTAAAACTAGAGTGGAACAGACACATCCAAGGATGAGCATGATGACTCTAGTGAAATCATTTGATAAGAAGCGAGCTTTTTTATTATTCTTCGTCTTCATAATTATTCTTTTTTCTTCTTCATTAGTAGTTCATCAAGTAATGGCGTGAGTGGCGCGATGACTAGTTCAGCAAGTAAGAGATATAAATGAATCATCGCATGATGTTCACCTGGTTCAATAATTAACAAGATGGAGAAAATGATGATGACTAATGATTCTACACCACTGACGATCTTTGGAACGATGTGCTTAAGTTCGCAAGCGATTTCTTTGATTTCATAAGATTCTCTAAGAATTGACCAAGTTGCCCAAATGATGCACACGGATTCGTAAGAAAGATTAACGCACATTAAAACAATGCCTAACAATAGTTCAATGAATCCAAGATAGACTTTATCTTCATGCAAGATATGATGAATGTGATGAATGATAATAAATAAGATTTCTTCAACGGCGTATAGAATCATTAATCCACCGATAAAGTACTTGAGGTGTTCCACAAGTGGTTCTCTAAAGATGAAGATTAAGACCGCTAAAACGACGTAAACGCCTAATTTTATTAAATTGTATTTAATGGAATTCTTTTCATTCATATTTTTGATAATAAAACAAAACGAGAAAAAACACTATTATTTATTACCCAAAATAACTTTTTGTGCATAAGAACAGATAGGAACAACTTTAACATTTCTTTTATTAGCCTCTTCCACTACTTTGTCTACAAGCATTCTAGCAATACCTCTTCCACCGAATTCAGGGCGGACACCGGTATGCATGATATACCAACTACCATCCTTAATTTCATATTGGCATTCGCCAACGTTTTGTTCGTCAACAAAGGCTAATGATTGATTATTCGCTTCATCGAAGACTATTTTTAATTGTTCCATAATGACTTTCCTTCTTTTTCTATAAGTTTAGCCAAAGTAAAAAGTTTATATCTTTTTAATTACTTTAGCGGGATTACCTCCCACCACTACATTATCAGGGACATCTTTGGTGACGACAGCACCTGCTGCTACCACACTATTTTCGCCAATGGTAACTCCAGGGCAGATAATGGCGCCAATACATATCCAAGCATTCTTTTTAATTGTCACTTTTTTGAAATAATACTGATGATGACGGTCTTTTAAATCGTGATTAACTGTCGCGATTTTAACATCTGGACCGATCAAAACATCATCTTGGATTTCTAATATACCAGCAGAAAGAAATGTCGCTCCTTTATTAATGGTTATATTCTTACCAAACTTTACTCGTGCACCATTATCGCAATAAAAAGGAGAAACGATAGATACTGATTCATCTATATCGCTTTGAAATAGTTCTTTCAACAAATCTCGATAATCAGGATCCGTTGGTTTTTTAGAGGATATTTTTAAACTTAATTCGTGGGAACGGATGATTTCTTTTAATCCATCTTCAAAATATGGTTCATCATCACGAGCTTGTCCATATTTATCTACGACTTCAAAAAAACGATTCATATTATATATTTCCTAGAAAACTCACTTTATTATTATAGCAAAAAAACAAGGCTTTAAGCGCCCAGTTCCTTTTTTTATGATAAGATATTAAAGTATGCTTATACCAGACAAAATCGGTCCTTTTACTAGATATAAAAATAGCAAAACCACGATGAAATATGGTTTTTATTATTCTTTTAATGTGACCCTGCCTTTTTCTAAAGAAAATAAGCGCACTGTGAGAGTGTGGTTACCTTCTAATTACGATTTTAATAATAGCAACAAAAGATTCCCCGTCATCTATATGTCAGATGGACAAAACCTTGTTGATAGATATCTTTCCGCATATGGGGATTGGAAGTTAGATAAAACGGTTGAACGCTTAATCAAAGAAGGTCATAGCGGTTTAATTGCGGTCGGTATTGATTGCCCAAAAGATCCTTTAGAAAGAACAAAAGAATTGTGCCCACCTTATGAGCCCACTAAAAAGATTTTTAAAATTGAAGGCGCGCATTTTGAAACATACGCTGATAAATATATCGATTATATAGTTAATGAATTAAAACCGCTTATTGATAAGTTATTTTTCACGATTAGCGATAACACCGCGATTGGTGGTTCGTCAATGGGTGGAATTATGGCGTTCTATGCTTATATTTATAAGCCGAATATCTTTAATTATTCTTTATCTTTTTCTCCAGCCTTTTTCTTTTATAAAAAGAAAGATTGGTTTTCTATCTTGGATGAATACGATATTGATCCAAAGAAGAACGGCAAATTGTTCTTATACTCAGGCGGTAAAGATTTTGAAGCAATGTTTTTAAAACCAACGATTTATACTTATGAGTATTTATTGAAAAGAAAATTTAATAACGATCAAATAGCCCTCTTAGTGGACACTAATGAGATACACCATGAGGATGCATGGGCTAAATATTTATATGAAGCATTAAAATATTGGCTGAGCAAATAAAAAGGACTGACACTATTGTTTTTCTTTCCAATATTTGAGATTAGGAAGTACTCCTCTCATATATGTTCTTGCTTGGTCTTCAGGAAAACCTTGAGCAACCATATGAGGAATACATGCATCAATTAGATCATCGATATTGTTATAGGTGAATTTCTCATCGTGATAGCACCACTGACAGTAGTCTTCATTAAATGAACCATCTTTTTCTTTGCTCATTAATGAATCTTGTAAGGGCATACCACAACACTGGCACACTAGTTGTCTCGGTGATCCTAAAAGAGTGTTAATTGACACATCAAATAGTTTAGATAGTAGTTTTAATGTTTCAGTATTTGGTGTGGTTTCACCGGTTTCCCATCTTGAAACAGCTTGTCTAGTAACCATTACTCTTTCCGCGAGTTCTTCTTGGGATAAATTATTCTTTGTTCTTAGTTCTAGTAATATATCTTTTGTTTCCATTTCGTTTACCTCTAACTATATTTTATGGTTGCTAGTTTTGTTATCAAGCAACCCTCTGTTGCTATAAAAAAGCATCTCAATAGAGACGCAATATCTTATAATTATCCATTAATACCTATGCTGGAGTTAAATATTTTAAAAGCTTCTTCTCTGGTTATTTCACCATCAATAACCTTAGAAATTAATTCAATATCAAAGTCACTTAAAGGCATCCCTTCAAGAGACATGGTAGCATTAACCTCTTTAATGATTTGTTCCGCTTTCTTACTCATAAAAATAGTATACACGAATGCCAATGTTTATTCATCTTATTCCTAATCTTTTTGTTAAACAAAACTCCCCTCTGGATGGACTGTATGACAAGAAAAAAGGACTGACACTTTAGTATCAATCCTATTTAACTAAATTGGCTTAAATGCATAGTTTTGATACAACCAAACACTTTTGTGTTAGGCCCAAACCCAATTTTAACGAAACAATAATTTGAATAATCGAGCTTTTATCTAAAAATAGAGAATAATGTGTTATTATTGATAATGACTATGGGCATATTTGATATTTTCAAAAAGAACAAAACCACAAATGTTTCGAGCAAAAATTCTTCTTTAACTACTAGTAGTTATACCGTCAATGATCGGGCATTCAAAAACAGCAACACTCCATTCGATTCAAACGAAGAGGAAGTGTTTTCACAGCGAATAGGAGTTCCTTATTGTAAAGTAAAAGAAATCGTCGGAGTTAATGGAGCAAATCCTAGTTTTATAGGATCATATTCTGCATATGATACAAATGATAATAAATATGCAATCTGGATTTACAAAGGGTTTGTAGTGATTTGGCCTTTTGAATGTAAAGAAATCCCCCACTACGAATTCTTATCTAAGAGATATATTTGTGAAAATCCAAATACCTTCTTTTTGTGCCATTTCGTTCACAGCTTGAATTTTATAAAAGAGCTAACCAACGAAAACAAAGGCGGTATACCTGTAACCCGTATTTCCTATATCGACTCAACCATGCTTCCTCAAATGTGGACAGAGGAAAAATCAAAATTAGAAAGTGTTTATAAATACATAAAACAAAGCCTTCACAAAAACAAAGATGGCGATGATGGATTCTTTTATTCTTTATATTCGGTTAATGAGAGGCAAATAAAGCAAATCATTCTCGGAGATACACATAAAGAAGAATTTGAAGGAATTAAATCTTCTGACAATTCAACTGTTCGCCTCTATTGTCTAGGCTCTTCACTTTTTGCTATAGCCGATAGTTCTTTTACATTTGAGAATATTAAATTCTTATTTTTGAAAAAACCATATGACAAAAGGTTGATAACACAGCACGTGTTAAATGCGAAAATGATTGATGTCAAATTAGATGAAACAATCACAATTAAAATTAATAACAATTCATATGTTTTCCCGTTTGGCAAAAACAGTTTCCTATACAATTATTTTTCCAAAGAAGAAGGCGACAGCAGCTTTAGCAGGTTTGGATTCAGTGAAAGCACTTTAATTAACAGGGTTAAAAATAACTCAGTCATCGGTTTAGGATATAGTGAACTAAATAAAGACATCTATGAGATTATATTATTGGATAAAAACACTTTTATAGTTTCTAGATTACCAAAAGGAATTGCAGATGTTAGTGAGTTTAAATCTTGTTTAAAGGATTCATTATGTGATACTAATTCTTTATTAAAATACCTATTCACAGTAGATGACATTATTGAAGTATACAGTGATGAATCGATTAATTCCTATCATTACGTAAAGAACCCCAATGCATTAAGTGCCGCA
>CADCCA010000060.1:7830-10423 GCA_902799855.1 uncultured Erysipelotrichaceae bacterium
ACATGTTGCTATTAAAAATTTAAAAACAACCGAGATTATCAAGATTTCTTTAAACAGTTCTTCTAAAGAAGTCTATCATTATTTTTATTCTATTATTTTATAAAAAAAGGATTGACACATTGTATCAATCCTATTTATCTAAGTTGGTGAAGCGTTAGGGGTAGTAAACGCTACTTTTAGATTGCAATTCTAGTCATAAACAGTTGATTTTTCGTTTTAGATTCTAGTGTTTGTTGAGTTATCAATAGCGGTTTCATATAACGCTGTTTATCTAATATATTAGATATTATCTATGATTTTCCAATTTAAAAAATCCAGTTTATAAATGCTGAACGTTCATGTTTTTTAGTTTTGTTTTTCTATCTAAACGATGATACTTCTGAAGTTGTGCGATTCCCACATAAGTTCGCCGTTCCCACATGGTTTTTGCTTATTTTTGGCACTTTTTTGACTATTTTTGTTCGTTCCCACATGGTAGCGTAAGGGAACCCGCTACTTCTTTCTTTTGTGATTACATTTTGGACAGCCGTGAAGTTTCCTTGTTCTTATTGCTGTTTCCCATTCATGGCCACATTTAAGACATTTCCACCAGACTTTTTTACCACTGCCAGGCAAAACTTCTGAAGGAGATATTGTGTTCTTGCGATAGTCCCATTCTTTGCATAACTCTGGATTAACTGTCAGCAAGTCATCAACTCCGGGCATAGGCACACGGCCACTACAACGTGGACAACCAACGCCCTTTTTTCTATTATTCGGGCTTGCTTCCCATTCAAATCCACATTTAAGACATTTCCACCACACATCTTTAAATTTGCCAGCAGTAATGTTATCTGGCGTTAATTCTCCATTCTTTGTTGGATGGAACTCTAGCGCTAGATCAGGATGTGTTTTTCTCAAAGATCCAACTTTGTTGACAACGCCCAATGTAAACGACCTTCCGCTTTTCACATTTGCACATTCAGGGCATACTCTAGAATCATGTCTGTTCTTATGATTAATCATGGTTCTATAACTCTTGCCGCACCTTGTACAAATCCACCACACCTTTTCAGTCGAACCAATAGAAAACATATTTGGTGTTAATGGGCTATTCTTTTCATAATCCCACTGTTCTGCTACATCTGGTCTAGTATTAGTAATTGAATTAGAGATTTCAGTGAGATACGAAAGAATCTCAATCCTATCTTTTTCCAAATCAACTTTTATAGAACTTTGTGGAGGTAAATATACTCCATTGCTGTGATTTTGCTCCAAAGACATTAATAATTGAGACCTAGTATCCAGTACATTTAAGAGATGCTGAATCAAATAGGCCAATCTTCTATAATTATGTTCTTTAGGTATGAAATAAACATCATCAGCAGTGTCTTTCCATTCTTGATTATGTTTTTCCTTTATTCTTATAAGGTAAATTTTGTTCTGTTTGCATATCTCATATTTGACTAGTTCTCTTTTGTGCTGAACTTCAGTATTGTGAAATGCTTTTCCATCAAATTCAATCGCTAGTTTTAAAGAAGGAATGTACACATCTAATTCCATTCCGTTGTTAAAAATATCTTTATAGCGATTTACTGTATCTGGATATAACTTTTTTAAATAAAAGTATATTGCTTGCTCTGGAAAAGATGTATGTCTTCTAGCAGAGCAAATTGGGCATCCAGTATTGTCTTGAGTTCTATCATGAGGAGTAGCGGTCCATTCGTGACCCTTTTGGCAAATCCACCATATTTTCTTGGTACTGTTTTTTCCTATTTGTTGTGGCAATAATGATCCGTTCTTTTCTTTATGCCATTCAAACACAAGTTCTGGATTAGTTGTTGCTAAATCATTAATGCCAGAAACAATTCTATAATTAGAACAAATTGGGCATCCAAATCCTCGTGATGTCTTTTTATCTACGGGCATATCATATGAATGTCCACTATCACATTTCCACCAAACTACTCTTTTAGTCTTGGACGAAACTTGCGACGGTTTTAAATCTCCGTTCTTTTCGTAATCCCAAAACTTAGCAATATTTGGAAAAAGGGTTTGTAAATCATTAAAACCGCTTAAAACCTTTTGGCCAGCACAAACAGGGCAACCTCTACCACCAGACGCTCTTGAAGCAATCGTCGCCTCCCATTTATGGTTCTTAGAACATTTCCACCATACTTTATGATGAGAACCGGCGGTGATGGCATCAGGTTGAATAACGTTGTTATCATAATCCCATTCTTTTAGTAGAGATGGGTGAGTTGTAGCCAAATCATTTATACCTTTAATAATCTTTACAGCCATACCTTAATTATATGAGATGACTAAATAATCATGAAACATATATTCTCAAAATGTAGCGAGTTTCCCCGCACGGTATTCGAGTGTAGTTCTATATTAGTTTCATCAATGCTATGTATTGTTTTAGATTGAATTTTGACTGGTTCCCACAGTTCCCACTTAAAATCGAAGTAAAAAGAGAAAAGAAAAACTCGCTTTTTCTCATCTTTTGCTCAAAGAGCAACGATTTGGTAGCGAGTATTTTACAGTGTGGTGACGAATACGGGATTCGAACCCGTGAATGCATGCGTGAAAGGCATGTGAGTTAAGCCGC
>CADCCA010000061.1 GCA_902799855.1 uncultured Erysipelotrichaceae bacterium
TCTTCGCTATTTTGATGAGAAGTAGAGGCAAGGGCAGAGGACAAGTTAGCCCCCACCTCTACCATATGGAGATTTATGAAACTGATTGGAATTAGCTAGAGAAGGAACCATGAGCATTAACTGATCGCTCAATGGTAATATTGCCAATCAATACTCTTCCAGTATCCGCGTTACCTGTAGCAGGAGCGTCAACTGAAATTGAGAATCCATATATCTCATCTCCCGTAAAATCAAAGTCTATGATTGTCGGATTATTTCTATTTGTACTGATGTTGTAATCAAAGAGGCTTTCTTCGTAGGAAAAATACATATTTCCACTACTCTCAAAACGCCTTAAAGTCCAGAAATCGATATTTGAATTGTTATAACTTAGTGCTTCACTAGCACTGTAGAAGGAAATGTTAAATTTAAGATGTCTAATTGCTTTAGTCATCCAATAATCAACGAAGGCGTGACCTTCACCACTTCTTCTAGCGGATAATGAAATGAAATTGTCTGATAAAAGTGCTGCTCGCTTATAATCGACGCGGACATGTTCATCTTCTTCATAGAAGCCGCTTGTATCTTCATATGAATGGTATGATGTTGAAAATCCGTAATCGATTGGAGCGATATCGGTTTCTTTATAAACTTGACCATGACTTGGACATACATAAACATTTTTATTAGGAGCGTAGTAGTTATCTGAGCACACGTGGACGTTATTACATATATTCATAATGTCGATAGCGCCTGCGTTGTAGTTATAAAACATTCCGCTTTCAAATGTTCGCCACGGAGTGGCAGCAGTATATCCCCAGCCGGTATGAACCCAAACCATCGTGTCACTATAAGCAAAAGCGACTGAGGTATGGCCTTCACCAGCGGCGATAACTGGTCTATTTTGATTGATTGTTTCTTTAATTACAGTTTTGGCTTTATTAGCGATTAATTCGCTTAAGCCACTTTCAGAACAATGGAATTGGTATGAGATACCTCGATCATCCATGTATTTCTTCATCATTTTTCTTTGGTTAGCGACAGTCATGCCTCCAACGGTAGGATCATCATGGATATCATTTGTGGCAATATCACAAAGATAATCATGGAAATCACTATGTGTAGGAGTGTCAACCCCAGCGGATTGATCAAAATCTCTCACAACTGGATAACTCTTATTAATGTTTTGCACTGATGGTCGATCGTATTGCTCGTCAACTATTGTGTCATTAATAAATGTGTCGTAGTAACCAAATAGTATTTCGGCTGAAATGACAGCACATGTACCACTATTATTAGTTGCATGACGGTTACCAAGTCTTTCAAAATAGAAGGCATTACTGATGATACGTGCATTACTTGGAATATCAATGTTTGTATAGTAATTGCCATATGATGGGGCTTGGTTACCATAGTATGAATGAATATATTCTTTACTCATTGAAGTATTATTAATGAACATAAAATCGTTCACTTCTTCATCGAAATAGCCGAATAGGTATTCATTATCGATGTAGCCTAATAACTTGAATTCGTTATCATAACCCTCATACGGATTACTTTCATATGTTGAGGAAATACACTCCTCTTTTTTGTCATAGATGGAAGTTGTACCATCATTGAACGAAAGCAACAAATAGCGATTAGTGCCATCCATATCGTAGACATCAGTGGAGTATAAGATTGAATTTGGATCCGCTAAAGGTGAAAATTCACCATAGTGTTCAAACATACAATCTAGTAAATGCTCTTCACTAGTGTCATATCTTTGCCCAGAAGCAAAGCCGGTTATGTTTGCCAAAACCGCGAGGGCTGTGAAAACTGTGTTCATGCTGTCTCCTTTTTATGCAGAAAAACCACATGAAAAGGCAATTGTCATAAAAACCATAAATACTGACGCTGCAAACATCACATATGCGACATAGCGTACAACGATTTTGGTTTTATTAAAAATTGTTAAACAAAGTATCGATAATATCATTTCGATAATACAGAGACCCAAAGTAACATTACCTATAGGTACTCCTTTCTCGTTCAACAAGGAGAACGAAGACATCAACCTCATTATTCTATGTGCTTCTTCTCCTGATGGTACTGGATATTGGTAGCTATAAACGGTAAAGAGCGGAATGAAATAGAAAACGATGTATAAAACACAGATTACGGAACTCCCAATAAGGGTCACGTTTTTAAGCGTTTGTACTGTTTTCTGTTCTTCCACAACCATAAAGGTTGTTTCCTCGCTAGAAATTAGATCATTAACACCGGTGTTGAATAAAAGAGCCATTTTCTGCAAGGTTTCTTTGTTTGGCACGGACAACCCACTTTCATATTTAGCGTATAAGCTACGTGAAACGTATATCTTATCCGCAACTTCTTGCTGGGTAAGCCCACTGTCTTTTCTTAGCGTTTTAAGTTTTTCTGCAAAATCCATATGCGCCTTTTCTTGTTCTTCTTGCCTGCATTCTAACATACGTACCTTTGTACACCTATTCATTTAACAAGAACGTTTGTTCTATTTTTGGAACAAAGATTATTAATATAGTAATATTAAAGGCACTAGAAACAAAGTGAATAATAATGTAAAAAAATAATTGAGAATTAATTTGTTACACTTTTGTTCTTTCGCCTATTAATTATTTAATAAATATATAAGAAATAAGTAGAAATGAGGAACAAACGCATACACGGGTCTTTTATTCTTGTTACTTTTATTTAGAACAAATGCTTAAGCACAAAAAACACGATTTGCTTTGATAAGAAAAAGGCAATAATCTACAATGTATGTGCGCATAAATAAAGAAACATTATGAAAACTATTAAATTACTAGTCTTATTAGCATCATTATCACTCACTGCTTGTGGTGGCGGAAATTCGTCCAGTTCTTTTTCGAGTGTTCCAAGCTTTGATTCATCATCTTCCACATCTTTAGAATGCTCTTGCATTGAAGATAGTAGCGTTATTTCATCAACTATTTCTTTTAGCGAGCAATCTTCTTCATCTAAATCAAGTAGATCAATTATCGAAGCTCCAGATAAAGAATTCACTATTAGTTTTTATAATCCAAGCTGTGGCACTTTTAGTACAGAAGTGTTTAATGAAAGATTAAAAACATATATCGATACATCTTTTGGAAGAGAATTTATAGATAGTATCAATAACACTAAATGCCAAATCGCTAATGACATACCAGGAAAAGGTAATAGCGTTTTAATCATAGGCGCTGCTAGCAGTGTTGGTTCATTAGAATTCAACTTCAAAGGCATTATCAAAAGTGTCACATTAACTCTAGAAACGTATTATAAACCATTTATTGAAACTTGGAATGACAACAAAGTTGTCCCTAACGTTGATCCTAACTCAATGTGTGAAATTGCTACTGATAGCAGTCCTCTTACAGCCTTAATTGATTTAAAAGCAGAGGATGAACCAGTTGAAAAAGAAGCCAAAGTCGAAGTTAATGGTAAAAAACTTACTATCAATACGCTTAACGCAGATAAAGGAAGAGTGTTTCTTAAAGAAGCCACATTTGTCTTTTAATTTATATGGTCTTTCTTAATTACTTATTAGCGTTATCTCTATTCGTAGTTATTTATCTAGTTACTAGATTGATTTTATTTTGGTTTAAAAAGAAACCTATCTGGCCTTTATTTAGTTTTGACCTTTTAATCGACGCAATTACATACAC
The DNA here is from genome assembly GCA_902799855.1 of uncultured Erysipelotrichaceae bacterium. The sequence goes on from CADCCA010000061.1 coordinate 3,669, forward strand.
GGTCCTAGTAATTTTATTAGTGGGTGTCTTACATTTAGTCTTTAAAAAGGTCCACTCTATTAACTTATTATGGCTTGACACTGGTTTATATATCTTAGTGAGCATACTTAAGCCTCATAAGATTTTTTATGTTTTCAAAAACAAAGAAAAACCAAATATCTTCCAAAAGAAATACCTTCTAGGGGGAGCATTAGGACTAATCCTTTTATTAGAATGTTTTATGTTCAACGCGAACGCTTATAGTGAGAACAAACAAACAAAATCATTTGATAATTTCATTACCGAAGGAATTACATCCACTGGTGAAGTTAAAGAACATCAAATCACCTTAAAAACAAAACAAGCGTTCTTTGTAAACACTAATAAGAATAACTACGACAATATGTATCTTCGTTTTGATAACGATGATATGAATTTATACGTTAACATCTTCGCTAAAAAGGAAGGTGCTAGCGATTATGAATTCATGACATATTACTTAATCGACCCCACTATTGATGCGTATGGATATATGCCATTAAAAGATATGGGTGAGGTTGAATCACTAAAGATCGAAGTCGATATTGATGCGAATAGATATTTGAATACTGAACAAATGCCAACAATAGTGATTGATAGAGTGGAATTTGATTCGTATTTTCCATTAATCATTAATCCAATCAGAATTGGCCTAATATTTGGAACGGTATTATTGGTTGTTAGTTTTAAAAAGCTATTCATTTCAAAAGAGCTTAACGAAGAGCAATCATTCTATCAAAGAATTGAAAAAGCCATCCTTTGGAGTGCGGTTATCTTATTTGTTCTCTTTGTGATAAGAGCAATAGCATCTAACAGTGCATATTTCGTTAAATATGACGAATTATATTTAGGTGGTACTTCTAGCAATAATATTTATTATCAGCAGTTAGATGCTTATATTAAGGGACAATTACATCTAGACGTTCCTTCTAACGCAGCATTGAACGCTTTAACTAACCCATATGATCCTTCTCAAAGAGCGGGCATCGAATATTTATGGGACCACGCTTTTTATAATGGCAAGTACTACTGCTACTATGGTCACGCTCCAATATATCTAGTAATGTTACCTGTTTATTGGATTAGTAGATATGTGCCAACAAACCTCTTCGTTTTACAACTTGGTGTATTATTCTCCTTATTTGCTTTCTTATTAGCGGCAGTCCAAGTTTTCAAACTTTTTATCAAGAAAACCAATCACGTGTTCGTTATTTTAACTCTAATATCTATTGCGTTTGGTTCCTTATTATTAACGAACAACACCTATGAATATGGTGGTATGGTTTATCGTATTCCTTATGCTTATGCGAATGGATTCTTATTCTTAACTATCTATTTATTTATTAAAGGATATTACGCCGATAAGAAGCGCTATCTATATTTTGCTTTTGCAGGTTTATCGTTAGTCTTTATCGTCTTATCTAGACCATTAGAGGCTATTTACTTGTTATTATTCATTCCAATCATTATCAAGATGATTAGAAACAAAGATAGAACAAGAAAACAAAAACTCATTGATTATATTCCCGCTATTAGTGTGGTCTTCATCGGAGCAATTATTGTCTGTGTCATGAACGCAGTGCGTTTTGGCAGCATCTTAGAATTTGGTGAACACTATCAATTAACAGTTACAGACTGCACGAAAAATCATTTAAGTATTGATGGCATCTTACCAACAATATTCCACTACTTCGCTAAAGCACCAGCTTTTAATAAAACTAGCCAAATGCTTTCATATCGCGGAGGAAGAGAAAACTTTGATGTTCATCCTTATGTCGTCTCTTCTGTTGGTTTATTATTCATCCCAGTAACATTGTTTGTTTTCTTAATTCCATATGTGATGAGTAAAAAAGATGACTTATCTTTAATTCTCTTTGTAGCAATTAGCCCAGTATTAATATTCTTAGTAGCCTTTATCAATTACTGCTTTGCAGGTGTTTGTCCACGCTATATGAATGACATTGCCCCTTGGGCAGCGCTATTAGGCGGTTTATTAGCCTTAAAGGCCTTAGAGAAAGACAATCAATCTCATCCAGTAGTTCCATCTCTTATCGTAGTTGTTTTATTACTTAATATCGTGATGACTGGCCAATATCACTTTGAAGAATTTGATGGTCTTAAAATCGGTGACTTTGAAGGCTTACTAGGCATCATTAGAACCATTAGAAATCACTTCAATTCATTAGTAAAATAGCCATTACGCACTCTAGATAATGATAAATTTAAGAAAAAAATGTTTTCATTTATTCATTTATCTTGGTTTAATAAAATATGAAAGGGCCCGATATCAAAGGGTAAAAGTACATAATGAATACAGTTG
>CADCCA010000062.1 GCA_902799855.1 uncultured Erysipelotrichaceae bacterium
GCCCATTTAGTGTACTCGTTAGCGAAGTCACTCGCGAATGCTCCTGTTTCCTAATTGATGTATTGAATGGCTTTTTCAAAGCAACCAGAATTATTAAATACGGAATAATAACGGTTAAACATGCTCTTATAGAAATCAGTTTGAGTTAATAGATATAACCAGGGGTTAAATTCGGTCATGCTACCACCAGATTGAGTGATGAAATCACCATCAGGTTTGTATTTGCCGTCTCTACTCTTGTTGCCTAAACCTAAGTCAAAGTCCCAAGGCGCTCCCACGGTTAAGCGGTTATGCGCAGCGTTTTCTTTAAAGTCCACGAAGAGATAGAAGCTACCCCAACCACAGTCATAGTTCTTGCAGAACTCTTGTAAGACACAGGTCTTGAAAATAGAATCTAAATCTAAAACAGCGTTAAGTGTTTCAAATTGAGTGGTGTAAGGACTATCAATTAATTCGTTATTTTCATCTAAGATTTGTAGTTTTTCACCTTTCACAGCCTTTTTGAAAAGTGTGAGAACGTTATTGATATAGTTTTTAATAAATGGGAATTGTTGTTCCCCATATACATCGGTTTTAACAACATATCCTTTATCGGTAATAGTAACTCCGTTAATTTGATCGCCAGAGCCACCCCAGCCACCTCCCCAAGGGAAGCCGCCACCAGATGAACCATTACCAGTGGTGAACTTATATTCTTCTTTTGACTGACCAGTTGTCACTAAGCCATCAATTTCAACGATATAACCAACATCAGTGCCTTCGTAATTTTCAGCTTCATTCACGCTGATTCTACCCATGTTAGCTTGTTGTTGTTCTGCCACTAAATAAATACCACGGTATTCGCCGTTCATATAGACATTAACGTGTTGGAAATGGGAAGTGTAGTTACCGGAATGATTAAATAAATCATTACCAAAGTTAAAAGCGGTAGCGTTTCTAAAATAGGAATAATCGAAGTTATCCGCCATTAAGACCCAACTCTTAAAGCCTTTACCTTCTGGTCCACCGTTAAGGCCAAGCATATTGATCTTTTTATCGAATTTTAATCGCCATGCTCTTTTATTAACTGAGGCTTGATTGGTGGAATTACCCCTCACTCTGATACCACCTGTCTTATTTTCAAAGTTCCATTTACCAGCGTTAGACATACTCGCTGTCATATTGGTGTATTCTTCTTTTTCTTTATAGTAAGGTTCTTCACCTGTTTCAGTAGTGATATCAATGCGTGGAAGACCAACGTTTTCAACGATATTGATATTCGCATTGATTTCTTGAATGATATTACCATCTTGATCAACGATTTTCGCGGTCGCTTCTTTAGAACCGATTTCAGTTAAAGAGTTATTTTCATAAATGACTTTTAAACCATAAGGAATCATGCCTTCGATATATAAATATTTAGGCTGACCATCATACATAAAAGTCTTATCCTCAAAAACGAATTCATCTAAATCGTAATAGAATTCTTCTTTAAATCCCCCGCAGTTAGGGCAAAATAATCGTTTAACGCCTTTAGAAATGATGTTTGCAGGAAAAACGATTTCTTCCTCAATGACATGGTTATCGCATGTTTTTGGGTCATTTTTAAGTTCGTAATCTTCATTTAATAACGGAGAACCACTGACTGGTTGAGAAGATTGGCTGCTACTTTGTGATGATGAACTAGCGATACTTGATTTAGAGGAAGAAGATGATTCTTGATTGCTTGAGCTACTATTAAGGCTAGAAGAAGCTTTGCTTGAACTATTTTCTTTAGAGGAAGTGGTTTGACTTGATGATTCTATATTTTGGCTAGAAGTAGAAGCACCTTGGCTTTCCCCTTGTACTTGATTACATCCACTAATCAAAATAGTTGCTAGAAAGATACCGATTAGTTTATTAATCTTATTCCCTTTCATAAAAAATCCCTTTCTTTATGATTTTGTAGTCATTGTATTAACAATTACATTATATTAAAGCGCTTATCTTTTGAAAAATAGACAATAATAGTGTGGTTTTAAGTTTGGTTTAAGCCTCAACTAACAAAACATTGTTATTGTTTATAAAAACAATTAACTATTGCTAAAAAAATATGTATAATATTGCCGGTCATATTTAAGGAGAACAAATTAAATGGCAAAAATTACATATGTACACGGCCGTGAAGTATTAGACTCTCGTGGCAATCCAACAGTCGAAGTCGAAGTCCGTTTAGATGACGGTACACGTGCTTCCGCAATCGTCCCATCAGGTGCTTCCACAGGTGAGTCCGAAGCTCTTGAATTAAGAGATGGCGACAAGGCCAGATATTTAGGAAAAGGCGTTTTAAAAGCTGTTAAAAACGTCAATGAAGTGATTGCTCCAGCCGTTATCGGTTTAGAAGCCACAGAACAAAACAAATTAGATGCAGTTTTATTAAAACTCGATGGTACACCATTCAAAAAGAACTTAGGTGCTAACGCAACATTAGGTGTTTCCCTTGCTGTTGCTAGAGCCGCTGCTCAAAGCGTCGGTTTACCATTATACCGTTACATCGGTGGTGCAAACGCTAAAGTTTTACCAACACCATGTATGAACGTTATCAATGGTGGTGCTCATGCTGAAAGTACAGTTGACTTCCAAGAATTCTTCATCATCCCAGCGGGCTTTGATACATTCCGTGAAGCCTTAAGAGCGGGTGTTGAAGTGTTCCACGCTTTAAAGAAAGTCGTCAAAGGCAAAGGTTATGAAACCGGTGTCGGTGATGAAGGTGGTTTCGCTCCATCCTGCAAGAATGGTAACGAAGAACCATTAGAATTAATTGAAGAAGCTATTAAGAATGCTGGCTATGAAGTCGGTAAACAAATCTTCTTAGGCATGGACGTTGCTTCCTCAGAATTCTATGATCCAAAAACTGGTAAATATACCTTAGAAAAATCTGGTGAAGGTTCCTATGATTCTAAAGGCTTCATCGCTTACTTAGAAAAATTAGTGAAAGATCACCCAGCCATCATTACCATCGAAGATGGTTTAGCAGAATCCGACTGGGAAGGTTGGGCCTTATTAACCAAAGAACTCGGTGGCAAGATCCAACTCGTTGGTGATGACTTATTCGTCACAAATCCTGCCTTCTTAAGAAAAGGTATCGATAACAACGTCGCTAACAGCATCTTAATCAAAGTTAACCAAATCGGTACATTAACCGAAACATTAGATGCCATCCGTTTAGCTCAAACAAATGCTTATACCACAATGGTTTCCCACCGTTCTGGTGAAACAGAAGACGTCACAATTGCCGACTTAGCGGTCGCAGTTAACGCTGGTCAAATCAAAACCGGTTCTGCTTCTAGAACTGACAGAATGGCCAAATACAATCAATTATTAAGAATTGAAGAAGAATTAGGCGATCAAGCCCAATACCTCGGCTTAAAAGCTTTCAAAAATCAAAAGTAATTGATTAAAGATTAATGCTAAGAAGCTCTTGGAAAACCAAGGGCTTTTTTGTTGATAATTAATACACGCTCCTCCTATTTAATTAATAAAGGAATAAAAAAACCGGCTCAAACGAGTCGGTATTTTTTAACGTGGTGCCCGGGACCGGAATCGAACCGGTACGGTATCGCTACCGCAGGATTTTAAGTCCTGTGCGTCTACCTATTCCGCCACCTGGGCACTGTTTGGTCACTCTCTGGAGAATCGAACTCCAGACCCCTTGATTAAAAGTCAAGTGCTCTACCGGCTGAGCTAGAGAGTGAAGGAGTCAAAGTCTGTTGCCTTACCGCTTGGCTATGCCCCTAAACCTTGATGGTGGGAGGGGGCAGATTCGAACTGCCGAAACCAGTAGGTAGCAGATTTACAGTCTGCCGCGTTTAGCCTCTTCGCTACCCTCCCATCTTGAGATGGGTTTCTTTTGCGCTTAAGTGGTGGATGCTGACGGGCTCGAACCGCCGACCCCCACCTTGTAAGGGTGATGCTCTCCCAGCTGAGCTAAGCATCCGATAACAATGCGCTAAAATAATATATCACTTTCATAAATATGTAGTCAACGAAAAAAACGCCTTTTTTCAAAGCGCTTTTTCTAATCTAAACTAGTATATAGTTTTAGTATCCTTTTTTTCCTAAGAGGTGGAACATGTTTTTCTTATAGACTTCCACACCTGGTTGATTGAATGGGTTGATATCTAATAGATACGCACTCATCGCACAGGCTCTCATAAAGAAGTAGAAGAGATAGCCTAAATTAAAGGCATCTAATTTATCTAGATAAATGACGTTGCAAGGTACGCCGCCATCTTCATGGGCTTGTAATGTGCCTTCAAAGGCTTTTTGATTGACGTAAGCAAGGCTCTTACCTTCTAAATAATTAAGGCCGTCTAAATCATCCTTATCGTGAGGAATCTTCACATCTAATCTTGGTTCCATGACATTGATAATTGTTTCAAATAATAATGGTGTACCATCTTGGATGTATTGACCTAAACTATGAAGATCGGTTGAGAAAGTCGCACTGCTTGGGAATAAGGCTTTATGTTCTTTACCTTCAGATTCACCAAATAATTGTTTAAGCCATTCACTAATTTGGCTCATTTGTGGTTCGTATGTGACATACATTTCTACTGGCTTATTATGATGGTACATATAATCACGCATAACCGCGTATTGATAGCACTTGTTATCTTTAAGTGGCGCTGCTTCGATTTCTTTTCTTGCTTCATAAGCACCTTTAATCAAAGCATCAACATCGATACCAGCGCACGCTAATGGGAAAGTACCAACTGCGGTAAATACGCTATATCTGCCACCGATATTTCCTGGAAGAACATATGTTGCGTAGCCTTCGTTATTACAAAGTGTTTTTAAAGCACCTTTTTCTTTATCGGTTGTGGCGTAAATCGCTTTTCTTGCTTTTTCTTTACCAACTTGAGATTCGAGTAATTCTTTTAATAATCTAAAAGAGATACTTGTTTCAGTGGTGGTGCCACTTTTGGAAATGACATTAATAGCGAAGTTCTTACCTTTTAGGTAATCCATCACTTGGGCCACATAGTTAGGAGAGAATGTTTGACCCATGAAAATGATTTCTAATTTGTCATCACTCTTTAAGCCGTTAAGCGCTTCTAAAGCGCATCTTGCGCCTAAATATGAGCCGCCGATACCACAGACAACAAGGATATCGAAATGATCTCTTACATATTGAGCGTCTTTTTTGATTCTTTCTAACTCTTCTTTATCGTAATCTCTTGGCCAATCAACCCAACCTAAGAAATCATTTCCTAAGCCTGATTTATCCATAATCATCTTGTTAATACGGGCGACGTCATTTTCGTAACCCTTTAAAATTTCCTCATTAATAATGATTGGTGTGAGAAGAATAGGCCTCTTCTGGCGGAACTTGTTTATAAGACACTCTTAAAAAGCCATTATCTTTATCAATAGTGAGCACTTTGACTTTGATTTCATCGCCCACTGAACCATATTTTTCAATATCACGGACAAAGGAATCAGATATTTCACTGATATGTAATAAACCAGTCACGCCATCATCAAAAGACATGAAAAGCGCATATGGTTTCACATTATAAACTTTCCCTATAATTAATTGACCGACTTGATACTCCATAAGACTAGGCTCACTCAAATAATAGCACTTGAGTAAAAGAAAAGGTAGACAAAACTACCTTACTTGTTGGCGAGAACCTTTTCTTTTCTCTCTAATTTTTCTTGTACAGAGATGAGGTCAATCAACATTTTGACAACCTTATCCATCTCACCGTTAGCGCTATAATCAGCTTCAACGATGAAGTCGCAGCGGTTATCATCATAAATCTGTTGCACGACATCCTTGTTTTCTTTTGGGTGAACAGCAATGCTATGTCCGCCACTCTTTTTCACTAATGTCATAGATGGAATATCAGTCATTCCATCACCCACATAGATGATGTTTTTATAACTAACACGACGATCAACACTCTTTTCATTAACGCCAGCGTCATCAGTTGGTTTCACTGCACCTTTAGAGATACGATAGAAGAACTGCGTTTTTTGGGTGAAGTTTATTGCCATCTTTGGCCAAATCGCTTCCCCGTTTTCATCATAGAGATATTCACAACCATAAACTTGTGTGAATTCATCAATAATGGAACAGCCTTCAACAATCTCTTTTGTGCCACTAGAGACTAAGTAGTGCTCTACTTTAATTCCTCTTTCATTAGCGTAGTCATTGATTCTTTTAAACCAAGTACTGACACCAGGATAAAACTTGATGTCTTTACCGCATTCTTTTAAGTACTCTTTTGTGACCTTAATGCCTTTTTCTTTAGCGAATTTCAGCATGCAGTACATATAAGAAAGGATTCTTTCGACTTCGTATTTAGAAGATAATTTTCCGGTTTCACCCCAGAATTCTTCAGGTGTCATTCCTAAATTTGGAATGAAAGCATAATTTTGCATATCCGTTGTCGATAACGTTTTATCAAAATCATACATAATAGCAACAATTGGTTTTCCCATATATATAACCTCGAAGAAATATTATCATGCAACGATAATATTAGTCAACTTTATGAGTATTCATCTTGCTTATCAGTATCATTGCTTTATTTTAAAGTTGTGGTAATATCTAGCATATGAAACTTTTTCTGGCTATTCTGCTTAACACCTTTATTGTCACTCTTATCGTCTATTTATTGCTCGTGATAGTGGACGTCAGTTTCGTTTGTTCTTTCTCTTCAATTATGAAGCATCACGCTCATGATTTAACAGTCATTTTGACCAATAAAAGAGATAACCTCATTCGTTTAGTGGAACTCATTAATAAAAACGGTATTAAGTTAGATAAAAAGAAAGTCGATTCACTTAGTAATTTCGACCTTAAACGCATCGAAAATCACGATGGTGAAGACGCTAGATTAGCCAGGGAAGAATTAACCTCTTTAAATGATTATCTACTCTCAATATGTGGGGATAATACATTTAAAGAAGAAGACGAAGAAATCCAAAGAGTGCTCGCTAATATCAATGAGTTAGAAAAGGTGTATCGCCATCACTTAATGATGTATAACGCTGATGTTCTAGGTTATAACTTTTGGATCTCTTTCTTCCCCACACGTTTCATCTACTTAATCTTAAGAATCAAATATAAAGAAAATATTTAATAAGGAGCCGAATATGAAAAAACAACCAATCAAGTTTAGTGAATATCCTTTAGTGGTGCCATCTGCTAAACGCTTAAGCAAAAAGATGGATAAACTCATCGCTGATTTAAAAGCCTGTTCTTCTGCTAAAGAGGCTTATAAAGTCATTAACAAAGTTAATGCTTATTTTGAAGAATTAGAAACTGAAACAAGTGTTATCTATGTTTTATATACATGCGATACCACTAATGAAAAATACAAAAAAGCCGAAGATATCGTTGATGAATTATCACCAATGATTAGTAAATATGCGACTGAATATGAAGAAATTCTTGTCAACGCCCCATATCGCGCTGAATTAGAAAAGAAGTATGGTTCATATTTATTTAAGAAATATGATGCTTATTTAAAAACCTTCAACGAAAAGATTATGCCTGACTTAATTAAAGAAAATAAATTAGTCAGTGAATACGATATGGTTTTCGGTGGTGCACAAATCGAATTTAATGGTGAAACACTCAATCTTTCTCAACTTGGTAAACACATGCAAGATAAAGATAGAGAAACTAGAAAAGCCGCTGCTAAAGCCATGGATAAATGGCTAAGTGAAAACGAACCACAAATCGCCCGCATCTATGATGATTTGGTCCATGTCCGTGTGGAAATCGCTAAGAAATTAGGTTTCAAATCATTTACCGATCTTGCTTATTTACGCTTAGGCAGAGTGGACTATGACGCTAGTAAAGTCGCGGGATATCGTGAACAAATCGCTAAAGAAGTCGTGCCAGTTTGCCAAAAACTTTACAAACTCCAAATGAAGAACCTTGGTATCAAAAAACCACAATATTATGATTACAACTTAATGTTCGCTAGTGGTAACCCATTACCAATTGGTGATGCTAAATACTTAGTTGAACAAGCGCATAAAATGTATAGTGATTTAGGCCCAGAAAGCAAAGAATTCTTTGATTTCATGGTCAAATATGAACTCATGGATTTAGAAGCTAGAAAAGGTAAAGCCCCAGGCGGTTATCAAACAACTTTCCCAGCCTATCAATCCCCATTCATCTTCTCCAATTTCAATGGTACATCAGGTGACGTTAATGTCTTATGCCATGAAGGCGGTCACGCTTTCCAAGCCTATTTAAGTAGAGGCATTAAAGTTCCAGAATATCGTCAGCCAACTCTGGAGAGTTGTGAAATCCATTCCATGAGTATGGAATTCTTAACTTGGCCATATATGGAAAACTTCTTTGGTAAGGATGCTGATAAATATAGATATTCCCATTTAGTGGATTCCATTGAATTCTTACCATATGGTGCTTCTATTGATGAATTCCAACACTGGGTCTACGCTAATCCAGATGCCACTCACGAAGAGAGATGTGCGGAATTTAGAAGAATTGAACAAAAATACACTCCACATAAAAAATACGATGACACCCCAACCTTAGCCAAAGGCACATATTGGTTAAGACAAGGTCACGTCTTTGCTTCCCCATTCTATTACATCGATTATACTTTAGCCCAAGTAGTGGCCTTCCAATTCGCTATTGAGAATATGAAGAATCATGAAAAGACATGGAAGAAATACATCAAGTTATGCAAGATGGGTGGTAAATATCCATTCCAAGAACTCTTAGAAAAGAATCACTTAAGAAATCCATTTATTGATGGCAATATCCGTAAAGTGATTAGACCATTAACCAAAGTGATCAAAGAGTTCGACCAAGAAAAACTTAAATAATAATCGAGCACATCAAAACGATGTGCTTTTTCTTTCAAATAAAAACCCTGAATAACTCAGGGTAATTATCTAATGGTGCGCGAGATGAGAATCGAACTCACACAGGGAATCCTATACGCCCCTCAAACGTACGCGTCTACCAGTTCCGCCACTCGCGCATCAAACTGCTTGATTATTTTAGAATAATAAGAAGATAAAAAACAAGCACAAAATGAAATATAACAAAAAGAGCGCTTTAAGAGCGCCCTTATTGTAAATAATTAAAAGTTATTACTTATTTCTTTTTGCTAATGAAATCCATTGCGGCTGGTAAAATGGTGAAGACACCGCCAGCAATAGCAAGGATACCACCGATAACCCAACCAGCACCAATGCCTGAGCCATCTGGAACATTGTTACCGACTGCTCCATAGAATGTTGGAACGACGATGAACATGAAGACACCGCCTAAGACGAAGCAAACGACAGCAATGAGGTTTAATAAACCGGCGAATTTTTCTAAAGCATTAACTTTGAGTAATGGCAAGATGACACCTAATAAAACGATGATCATACCAACGAGGATTAAAATCCAAGCGATTAATGCTAAAACTGATGGTTTAGCTTCGGATGCGCCTAATACTAACATTTGAGCAGCATCGATTTCGCCGCCGAAAATTGCTAATGTGCCAGCAAAATCAACAGTTGTGCTACCGCTCTTATAAACAACAGCTGGAGAAGCCATCATTAAGATAAAAGCGATTGCGACCAAGACTAAAGAAATAAGTCCTGAGAATTTTAAAACTTTTTTCATTAAAAATTTCCTTCTTTCTGCCTTTTATTGTAAATAATGAAATAACAAAAATAAAGAAAAATGTCTTTCAATCTATTGAACTTTTAGATACCTACTATCCATATAGCTCTTGCGAGCAATTAACCAATCAGAAAGATATTTGGATGCATCTTTTTGACTAGAATATTGTCTGGTCTTCATTCTATCTTTGCCAGTGCCGTTCTTATAACGCTCAAATTCATTGATGAAGTCAGTTTTGAACGCCTCAGTAGCGTATTTAACATATTGCATCCCGCTTTCAAAAATTCCAGACATAGCGAACACGTGATAGTATTTAGCGATTAATTCATCGTAAAAATCAGTTTGAGAAATGAGATATAGCCATGGGTTGAAATTAGCCTCGCCAAAGCCCGCTTTAATGAATTCGTTATTTGTTTTAATGACATCACCAGTTTGCTTATTGCCGCTGCTTAAGTCAAAATCCCATGGTGAGCCAAATGTTAAACGCGGATGTTTGCTAGAAGCACTGAAGTCCACAAATAGGTAGAAACTACCATAGCCAACATCATAGTTTTTCATTAGTTCGTGAACGATACATGTTTTAAGCATGGATTCTAAATCGATAAATGAATTTAAAGTATCAAATTGATTATCATATGGACTATCAATTAAATTGTTGTTCTCATCAAGGACTTGGAGTTTTTCTCCTGTCACTGCGTGGATTAAAGCGTCCATGACATTGGAAATGTATTTCTTAATGAAATTCTTTTGTGCGTCATTAAAAGTGTCTGATTTAATCGCATAGGTGCTAGAAACAACTCTCACTCCGTTAATCATCATGCCACCAGACCATATGCCTTGGGGATTACGATAGCTTTCTGGACCAGCAGTGAAATAAGGATCAT
>CADCCA010000063.1 GCA_902799855.1 uncultured Erysipelotrichaceae bacterium
CGTATGACACTTGTCTATCTCGTTGGTTTACTCCTTGGCTTCTTAGCAGAACTATTGAGATTTGTGGCTGCAAGACGTCTCAAAGAGTTCACTGATCACTACGAATATGTCTCAATGCACGACTCTTTAACAGGCCTTGCTAACCAAAACTTACTTGCTAAATATCTTGAAGATATTTATAAAAACAAAGACAAATATAGCAATCTCGGTTGTTTGTTCGTTGATGTTGACGCATTTAAAAACGTCAATGACTCATACGGTCACTTATTCGGCAATGCCGTTTTAATAAAAATCGCGGAAATCCTCAAAGAAGAAAAGAACGCCTTTGTGTGCCGTTGGGGTGGCGACGAATACGTTGTCTGCTTTAACGATATCGATGACGCTCAATTAATGCGCATCGGCGAAAAATATCGTACTAGCATCTCTGCTTCAACATTTGAAGAACATCCTAAGTTCCATATCACTGTTTCTATCGGTGCGGTTATCTTACCAATTGATGAATCATTCAACTTCAACCACGTTCTTGATTTAGCGGACAAAGCAAATAGAACCGCGAAGAACAAAGGTAAAGATAACGTCTCACTTGCTGATATTTAAAAAGAAAACTAGCCATTACTTCTCGGCTAGTTTTTCTAAATATTCGTTCATTTCTTTTCTGGAATTAATAACATGCACTTTGATGTGTTTGTTTTTGTTTAGCAAAGCTATTTCTTCATCTTTGGTGCGGAAACCATAGTCAGCAGTCCAAGCGATTAACTCGGTAGCGTCATCTTCGCTTTCCACCCAAGGAATGTCGTCTCTTGGCTGATCAATTCTATCCAAAATACCTTGGATGCATTCTTTTCTAGGTAGATCTAAAACAAAGACATCGCTAGCGTAAGGTAGGCGCATTTCTAAAGTCTTATGGTAATTACCATCAATTATCCATTCTTCTTTTTCTAGATATGGTTGAAGTCTTGCTTTAAGAGTGTCTAAATCAACAGACGTCTTATCTTTATTCCAGTAAAGGTTATCCATATGCACTAAAGGAAGATTTAAAATCTTACTTAATCTTTTAGAAAAATAAGTTTTCCCTGCCCCTGGACAGCCAATCACTAATATTCTTTTCATGTTTATTATCATAAAGAAAACACCTAAGAAATAAAAGAGACAACATTTTAAAGCATATTCTTTCAAATTATTTATTAATAAGGTTATATTAACGATATGAACATCTTAGTGAGACAAGTTAAAGAGATTATTAATAAAGAATTACCGCTTGTAAGCAACCTTTCCAACGTTTCTGCGGTGCTTAACCAATTAGATAATATAAATTGGTGTGGTTTCTATTTATTAAGCGGAGATCGCCTCTTTTTAGGTCCTTTCCAAGGCGAAGTCGCCTGCACAATTATTCCTTTAGATAAGGGCGTATGCGGTTATGCCGCTAGCAATAAAAAGACAGTTATTGTCGATGACGTTAACGCTTTTAAAGGTCATATCGCTTGTTCATCTTTATCGAAAAGTGAAATCGTCGTCCCAATTATCAAGGATAACGAAGTCAAAGCAGTCATCGATATTGACGCCCCTATTTATAATAGATTCAAAGAAGAAGACGCAACTTGTTTAGAAGAAATTGCTGATCTTCTCAAGGAGTTATTCTAATGAGAAAGCTTTATGTCGCTGGCGGATGCTTTTGGTGTATTGGTGATTATTTTCTCATGCAAGATGGCGTTGAAGAAGTCAACTGCGGTTATTCAGGCGGTGATGAAAAGGATGCGACTTATTATCAAGTAAAAGCGCAGAAAACCGGACACCGTGAGACAATTGAGATTATTTATAACGAAAATGAGATTTCTCTAGAAAAACTTCTCGATTTATATTTCATCTATGTCGATGTTTTAGATGAAGATGGGCAGATGGTTGACCGTGGTCATTCCTATTCTTTGGCTCTTTATTATCAAAACGATGAAGAAAAATCCGCTTTTATTAAAAAGAAAGAACTCGTGGAAAAAGAGATTAATGAAGAAGCTCATGTTGCCATCGAAAAATTTAAGTTTTTCATTGAAGCAGAACCGGAACATCAACACTACTCAATCAATAATCCTGAAGAATTTTTAGAAGAATTAGAAAGTTCAGGAAGAACTGAACATTTACAAATGAAGAAGAAATAAAATATATTTATATATTTTTGCGGCCACTCTACTCGTTAAAACTCTTTCCATAGAGTGGCTTTTTTATTTAATAGAGTGTTTCCACCATTGAGTTTACTGACCCTTATTAGGCAATTTGATAAATTGAAAGGGAAGGAAACGAATTATGAGATTAAAAGAAAACATCGAAAACACTAAAATACCCGATTATTCTTCTAAGCAAGAGTTATTTAATTACTCTTCACATTTTATAGGATTGCCACTTGCGCTTTTTATCATAGGCTTTGGCATCTTTAGATTTGCTAATGCACAAATCACATTACTAGAATTATCTGGTCTTATTGTCTTTGGTGTTTCTGCTTTTATTGTCTTTCTTGTCTCAAGCATCTATCACATCACCAAAAGAGAATCATCAAAAAAGAAACTTTTGAGAATTATCGATCATTGCACGATTTATCTTCTTATCGCAGGAACTTACACTCCTGTTTGTTTTAACTTGTTCCAAGCGGATAAGCCTTATGCCTCAGGCATATTCATGCTTGTTTTCCAATGGGTTGGTGTCATCACTGGCGTAATTCTCAATGCTTTCTTTTTCCAAAGCAAAGTGTCACGCGTTATTTCTTTTGTGCTTTATGTTCTTATGGGTTGGCTCGCTTTAATATGCGGAGCGGTATTCCATATTCATTTATATAGTTTCATCTTGATTCTTGTCGGAGGAATCGTCTACACGATTGGTTCAATCATTTATACATTTGGACGTAGTCATAAGTGGCTCCATTTCATTTTTCACATCTTTGTCTTATTGGGCTTCATCGCTCAAGCCATAGGCGTTTTCTTACTACATTAAAAAAGAGGCAAAGCCTCTTCTTTAGTCTAAGTCTTTTTTAGTTTGGTCAAGTGACTTTTTAACTTTTCCTAAGACTGATTCTTTTTTCTTTTTCGGTTTTTCTTCCAAACCGCGAAGTTTCTTTTGCTCTTTTAAAGCGAGAAGAACTTCTTCAGGAGTAGCTTTTGCCCTATTCTTATCATCTTCTGGATTAACAGTGACTTGAGTATATGGGATTTGAACATCGTTTTTCTTGAAGCAGAGATAGAATTCACGTTTTAAATCTCTAGTTACTTGAAAGCGGTTTTCTTCCATCACAAAGCAAAGAACGAGGAAATCAACACTTGATGCGGAAATGTTATCGATACCTTTGTACCAAGGACCATCCACAATGTTTGGCACTTTTTCTTTAATCTCATCAATTTCTTTAAGGATGAGAGCTTCCACTCTTTCAACGTCTTCGTTATATGAGACCGATAAAGTAACAGAGGCAACGCTTCTCAAACGAGACATATTAACCACTGTTAAAATGGAACTATTTGTAATGGATTTGATGTTACCACCAAAATCTTGCACTTTAGTGGTCTTTAGACCAATATCAATAATTGTGCCTCTAAAGCCATCGATAATGACAGTATCACCAACAGCGAAATAATCATCAAAAACGATGAATAAACCAGATATAACGTCTTGGATTAAAGCCTGGCAGCCTAAACCAACAATCAGTGTTAAAACACCAACACCAGCGATGATGCCAATGACATCAACACCCCACACTACTAAGACAACGCAAATCAAAACAATAATAACGATGTATTTGATTAACGATCTTATCAAAGAGGAGATTGTTTTAGCTTTTCTAGATTTATTATCAAATAAATGGGTAATAAATGTCGCAACAAATATGACAGTAATCGCCATAAAGATAAAGATCAGAGAAAGCGCCCACTTTTGTGAACCGTTTATCAATTCTTTGCCCAGTCTCACCCAACCGTTAGCGTATTCTTCGCCAAATAAGGAATCGCCAATTTCATTGCCAAAGATTCTTCTAGCGTCCATAAAGACGATAAAACCAATCAACGAAATAAGAAAAATAATGGCGCCAGCAATGAAGCTGACTTTTTGACCAGATGTCTTTCTTTGCCACCAGTTACCTTTTTTCACTTCAACCATAATTAAACCCCCACTTTAAACACGCGTTCTTCAATCATTTTATTGTTGTATTCGATATAAAAACTACACTCATCATTTGCTTGCAAATGAGAATACTCAACTGAATATGTAGTTTCTTCTGAGCAATTTTCTTTTAAAACTTCTTTTTCGTTTACTACTAAGTGATAATAAACCTTATATTTTCCAGCATTAGTGATTGTGAATTCCGCTGTAAAGGTGTTATCAACCAAAGCATAATTAGGTTTACTAACAGTTGGGTATTTAGGGGCAAATGCATTAGAAATAACGCTGCCACCTTTAATCGCTGATGCAGTCAAAATCAAGGAGACACCAACTAGATTAAATGCTCTAACAACCCCCTTGCTTTTCGAGTAATTAGTGCCCATTTTGTCTTGATATAAATACGCAGCATCTAATTCATCACTTGTAGCAATGTTGTTAGTTTGACCGGTGAATGTCACCTTAGTATTGTCGTAAACGAGATTGTTCAATTCTTCGCTCATAAGAAAAATATACAACAAATAGCAAATCTAATCGAGAAATACACGATTAGAGTTTAGATTTATCAGTTATTTCGCGTAAGATGTAATCCGATAAAAGCGTAGCAGCGTCTATTCCATATGCTTTAAAAAGCATACGCGCTCCAACAGGATCTTCAATTTCATTAACTAGCCATTCATTATTAACTTTTAAGAAATCCACGCCGATATAATCGGAATCTAAAAGATTTGCGATTTTAATGGCTTTATCTAAAACGCTTTGCTCTGGCTCATATATAGTTATTTCGCCACCTAAAGAAAAGTTACTGCGAAAATCACTATGACTATTTCTTAAAACTGAACCTATGACTTTTTTGTCCAACACATAAACACGTAAGTCGCCATCGTTTTTGTAAAACTGTTGGTATATGTATTTCTTACTGTTCTTTCGGTACTTTTCTACCTCATCTATAGAGTTGATCAAATAGACTTCTTGACCACCATGACCATCAGTGCCTTTCATGACGAATGGACACTCTAATTTATCAAAAGATAAATTGGATTTGAGACAAGGTATATTTTGCTCATTCAAAAACTGATAAGTCAGATACTTGTCTACCTAGTGCTTCTAGTGCTTCTACTATTTTGTAGTCTCTAGAACGATAGATGGCAAAGTCGACTTTATTGTTAGTAACGTAATCTAAAGCACTATCAACATCTTGATAGATTAGTTTTATATCGCTTTCAGCAAACCTTTCGATACACCTATTAATAAACCAGGCGTTTTTGTCTTTATCTTCTTTCGAATAAATGATTAACCCACTTATCATAGTTGTCTCAAAATATATTCCACTATTTCATCCGCTAAATTAATACCCGTGGCTTTTAAAGTGCTGGCAAACTGTGGATTGGAGTTTATCTCACAAATAATAGGTCCATTTTCGCCAAACAATACGTCAACACCAGCAAAATCTAAGTTCAACGCTTGTTTAGCCTTTATAGCAAGATCAATGTATTCTTGTTTTGGATTATAGTTAGTGCCATTTCCGCCATTAGAGATATTGCTTCTGAAATCATTCTTGTTTTCTCTTAGCATAGAAGCCGCTGCTTTATCACCAACAACATTGATTCTAATATCTTTTCCTTTGGATGAAGCGATGAATTCTTGGATCAAGAAATCTTTATAGCCAAGACGGTCAATGATTCTATTAGCTTCTTGTAAATTATTGGCCAAATAAACTTGCTCTCCAAAGGAGCCATAAGCTTCTTTGATAACGATTGGCCAGCCAATTTCATCTATAACGCTATTCAAAAAATCACGTTTAGAATAATTCAATCCTTCAAAAGTCTTAGGAGCAATAAAAGTGCGAGGAATATTGATACCATTCTTTGCTAATTCCTGATACATCAATATCTTGTTATCGCACAAATTAATAGCGCGACTATTATTAAAAAGCCTAATGCCGTTAGATTCCAAGCGTTCTGCTAAATAGATATCTTTATCCCAAAAAATAGCAAAATCTGGTTTAGATGTGATAGATTTTCCCACTTCTAGAGAGATGTCCTCTGCTCTTTTTATTTCTAAAGAGATGTTGTTTTTATCAAAAGCATCAGAAAGGAGTTTGTATAAGTTTACAAACTTTTGGTTATCCATAAATGTATTAACGATAAGCCAGCCTTTCATATTAACCTCTATTTCAAATGTTTTAAGTGGGTTTTCTGTATTTTAACCTTACTTTTATTATTTTATAATACTTTTATCAATTATTAACACTATTCTTTTATATAGATGTTAAGATATTTACATGGATGTTTTTGATTACTTAAAGCAATATAAGGATATATCTTTCAAAGAAAAGCACTTTAACGAAGTCGATGCTTTAATTATCGCGGCGATTTCATATGTTCCTTATGATGAACTAGGTCTAAAACAAAAGAAGACCAAGGCTAATGAAGTTTATAAACTTATTAAGGCCTATAAGCCTCCATATAATACATCCGCTAGAAAGATGAAATACATCGATCTATTAAAAAGGTTCTGTAATGCCCCTAGATACAAAGATACTCGCTTTGCTTTCTTTAGAAAAGAAAGGGATAAACTTAGTAGCAAACAATTTCAGGCCATTTGCCTTATCTTAAACAAGAATCTATATATTTCATTCTGTGGCACTGATGCTTCCACTTTAGGATGGAAAGAAGACTTAAACATGTCTTTTCTAGAAATCGTTCCTTCTGAGATTGAAGCTAGCAAATATGCGAATTTCATCGCTGATAAATTCTGGTTTAAGAAAATATATTTGCTCGGCCATTCTAAAGGTGGTCGTTTAGCGATTACTGCTGCTAAAAAGTTGAATAAAAAGAAAAGGCTGGCTGCAATTTATTCTTTTGACGCACCTAATTACCCATCTAGTTGCTACGATAAGGAGTATAAGGCGATTAATCCATTCATTAACGCTTACACTCCTACTGAATCAATTATTGGACGCTTAATGCCAGAATTCCGTGCGAAAAAGATTATTTGTTCAACCGCTAAACTAATTAAGCAGCACGACCTCTTTACTTGGAAAATAGATGGCCATTCATTCGTTTACGCTAATGCGTATAGCAATAAATCTACACGCATCGTTAATACAATTAATAAAACTCTAACCGAACAAGACGAAGAGACTAAAAATCTATTTGTTGATACCTTATACAATATTGCTGATAAAGCCGATATTGAGAATATTCCTTCTAAAGTAGAAGCCATTCCTTTACTCATCAACAAATTTCCTACAATGAGAAAAGAATGGAAGAACACTTCCAAAGAAAAGCGACATATTGTTAAAAAAATAGCCTTTGAATTAATCAAAGACTATATATTTGGTAAATAATTATTTTTCTTCCGCTTCTTCAGCTTTTTTAGCGCGGCGTTTATTACGGCGTTTAAGAAACTCGATTACGCCATAGGTGATACCGCCTAATCCAAGAGCGGCTAATAGAATTAAAAAGACAGCAACACCAGTATTATTTGGGATAACCAAAATAAAGCCGATTAATCCAAATAAGAATGCCACTAAACCGACACTAGGCATTAAGTATAAGAGAATATTATTCTCCCAAGCAATTGCCTTCTTTTCTTTTTCATCTTCAATGATGACTGGGTCTTTTCTTTTTTCCATATTTTTATTGCAAAATTATAACACGTTCTTATTTTTAGTCAAATAAGGCCCTAGTAAACCTTAGTTCTAAGAATGTATTGAATGTTATTTGCCATATCGCTCACACAAGTGAAAGTAATATTTAAAACAATTGGTCTATGATGAGCATCGTAGACTTCTAGCGTTGCTTCAAAATTCCTGTTTTGTTCGGAGAATTCAGCAAAAGCTTTACGGAACGAATCATATTTGCGGCGATTAACGACGCGCTTTTTAGCGAAATCACCATTATTAAGTTCCATTTCTAGTTGTTCAGGAGTGATATCTAAAAGATCGGCGATACCACTAGAGGCCACCGAATAGAACATTTCGTTATCAACTTTTCTCACGAAAGTTAAGCCTTCTTTGGAATAGTTGGCGACAAGTTTCTTTTCTTCTAATAAATCAGTTAAACTTGTGACGTTTTGAGCCGCACCATAGAAGCGTTCTCCGCCTTCTTTTCTACCTAAATAATAGAAGTGAATGTTGAAGCTTAAAATCGTGCCATCTGGGGTATAGAATCTTAAAATCTCAGAATGACCAGTCAATTTATCTTCCATTGCTTTTTTGAAAGCATTGTGCATTTTTTCGGCGTCGTTTTTGTGGATGAATTGTTCGATATGATTCAAGCGCTCAGAAAAAGTTTGAACATGGACAGCTTGATAGAATTGTTCGTTAAAACGAACAATATCTGTCTTTTTACCGTCCCACGAATAGAAGGCAACAGGACCTAAAATATTATTAAGCATCGAATCGGAGAAAATGTTTTTATCCATAAATTCTCTAATTCGCATTTGTTCATTTAGTTTAACGACAAAGCCGCGTTGATCGATATTATCTTCGTTTAAAAGCAATTTCTTAGCTTCTTCAATCGGCATTGGTTTATAGAAGTAATAACCTTGAATATAACGACAGCCTAAACTTTCCAAGAAATCAGCGTGTTCTTTCTTTTCTACACCTTCCACGATGATTGGAAGGGCCATAACCTTAGCCATATTAACGACAGATTCCAAAACGTGAACGGCTTTTTCGTAGTCTTTGCCTTCAAATTTTAAGAAGTTCATGTCTAATTTAATAGCATCAATTGTTAAGGAACTGAGCATATTTAAGGAAGAATAACCACTACCAAAGTCATCCATTAAGATCATGAAGCCATTACTACGTAATTTATTCACTAGTTTTTCTACTAGTTCCGTGGCCTCGCCATAAGAAGATTCAGTAATTTCAATCTTAATTAATTTATGTGGAACTTGATATTTATCCGCTAATTCCATGATTGTCTTAGCAACATCAATAGAGAAGAGGTCTGCTCTAGCGACATTTAAAGAAACAGGTACTGGAAGATGACCGGTGTCAATCCAACTGCGTAATTCTTTACAAACCTTTTCCCAAATATACATATCTAGGTCAGGAATAAAGCCATATTTTTCAAGGACAGGAACAAAGATTCCTGGAGAAATGACTGTTCCATCTTTCTTAACCCATCTCGCTAAAGCTTCGACACCGACGATTTTGCCAGAAGAGATACGGCATTGTGGTTGCAAATAGAAGGTAATCTCATCATTTTTAAAGGCTTCCATATATTCTGAAAGAACGCGAGATTCGTTTTGCGCCAAGAATTGCATCTCTGTGTTGTAGTAAGAAATGCGGTTAGTCGCATCGCTCTTTGCTTTAGCGGCTGCAATTGTTGCGCGGTCAAAAGCATCCATTAATGACAAGCCTTTTTCGATAATCGCTACACCAAAAGTTGGTGTAAAGCCAGCGGATGAACCAAAAGACATCACCACTGCGCGTAGATCATCGTATAACTTATTAATCATTTTTTCGTTATATGGCATTAAAATAGCGAAGTCATCTTTGCCGAAATAACCGTTTAATCCACCAGTTTCTTTTTTGCTTTCTGCTAAAGCAGCGCCAAATCTAGCGAGCAATAAATCGCCTGATTCTCTGCCAAACCATTCATCAAAGAAACGGAAGTGTGTAATATCAACGGAGATTAAGCACCACTGCAAATCTGGTTTATCATCAATCAAGGCTTGGCCTTTGGTAAAGAATTCTTTTTCTAATAAGAGGTTGGTGATTGAGTCACGACCTTTAGATAAGATATCTTTGTCGTTGCTGATAAAGCCATTTTGACGGGCTTTATAATTATGTATGTCAAAGACATAAAGTCTAGCACAGCCGTTTTGGATACCATTTTCTTCGCCAGTGATAACGCATTGTTCAACATAGCGGTAATCACCATCTTGTAGTTTATAGCGGAATTGTTCCACGTCGAAATTAGGTATTTCATTATTCCTTAATCTTTCTAGCAATCCATTAGGATTCATGAATTTGACATAAGAATCACGGTCATCAGGATGGACGATATGATCAAGTGTAAATTGATACAAATCAGTAAACGAAGTACCAATTAATGGCACAAAATATTTGCCATCGACGTGGTATAGCTGTTTGAAAGTATCATCGATAAAGTTAATTTCGCCTACTTCATCAGCGGATGAACGGCTTAAATAATCCATTAAGGAATAATCTTCGTTTTGATAGAAAACTTTATAAAGGGCTAAACGTGGATTAATTCTCTTCA
>CADCCA010000064.1 GCA_902799855.1 uncultured Erysipelotrichaceae bacterium
AATCAATACGAAGGTAAAAAAGAAGTCACCTCATTATATTTTGGTGGAGGCACTCCCGCTTTAGCGGCCTCTTATCTAAAAGACATTATTAACGCGGTTAATGAACACTTTATTATTACCGAAGGTATTGGTTTAGAACTACATCCTGATAACGTTAATGAAGAAACTTTATTAATGCTTAAAGAAGCGGGTATTACTAAAATCAGTATTGGTGTCCAATCATTTCAAAACAAATATCAAAATATACTGGGTAGAAAAAGCGTTAATCCTGAAGCACTAAAAGAAGCATTAGACAAGGTACCTTTTGAAACAGTTAGCATGGACTTTATCTTCGCTCTTCCTAATCAAACATTTGAAGATTTAAAAGATGATATTGATATTGCTTTTAGGATCGGCGCTAATCACATTGCGATTTATCCATTTATTGATTTCACGTTCACCACTAGTGAAGTGAAAGCGATGCCTAAAAAACAAAAAAGAAAGCTATTAGATCAAATTACTAATTATTGTTTAGAAAAGGGTTATGACCGTAACTCTATTTGGACATTCTCTAGTGTAAAAGAGGCTAAATACTCCTCTATGACTAGAGATAACTTCTTAGGCTTTGGTTGCAGCGCTACTACGTTATTAAAAGAGCAATTTAAGATAAATACCTTTAATGTGGAAGAATATATTAAAAGAATTAATGACGCTAAACTAGCGACATCTCTTACTATTAGATTCACCTTAAGACAGAGAATGATTTATTACCTATTCTGGACCGCGTATTCCACGAAAGTCGATAAACGTGACTTTGAAAAGTTCTTTAATGTGCCTTTAAAAAAGATGTATGGCTTTGAATTATGGATTGCTAAGCTATTTGGCTATATAAAAGAAAAAGATGGTGTCTATACGATGACACTTAAAGGTGCATTCTATTACCACTACTACGAAAACTTCTACACCTTATCCTATATTGATAAGATGTGGGGCATTATGCGAAAAGAAGCATTTCCAGAAAGAATTGAATTATAAAAGTTAGACAATAGTAACGTTTTTACCGGACTTCTTACCGATATACATTTTCTTATCAGCTTCTTCGACCCATTTCTTTAAGTCCATATCTTTTCGATAAATAACTAGACCTGCGGTAATAGTCGCTTTGGCTTCTGCATCACGGAGATTGAATGTTTGTTTTTCGATGATAGTTCTTAATTCTTCAATCTTGTTATAAGCTTGCTTATCTTCTAAGTTATCTAAGACAGCGACAAACTCTTCCCCACCATAACGGCAGACAAAGGAATCTTTTAAGACCTCATTAGTGAGCTCTGCGACTTTCTTAAGAATACGGTCACCTGCGACGTGTCCGTATACATCGTTAACGTTTTTAAAGTCATCAATATCAAATAGCACTAAAGCTTGTTGTTCATGATTCTCATCACGGTCAAAAAAGTCATATAAAGCATATCTATTATTTATTTGTGTCAATTCATCAGTTCTTGATTCATTAATGATTTTATCTTCAAGAGATAAGGCATATCTAATAAAGACTGTTAAATAAATAAGAATAAAGATAAACACCATGACTGCGTTAATGGTAAATAAAGTGATTTCTAACCATTCTGGGACAACGTAATATGGTTTATTAAATTTAGTCACGAAATATAAAGTTAAATAGATAATTAATGATAGACCAACCCATACGATTGATCCTTTAGTGTATCTGGCTTGTGAGAAATAAGAAGTAAAGAAAGATACCACACATAGACCAATTAAGAAGAAATGGAAGCCAGTAGCGAAACCAAGCGTTGTCGTTGTGACAGAGACAAAAACAAGGAAGACGTTACCGCATATTAAAGCGTATAAGTAGTACTTTCTAAGTTTTAAGATTAATGGAAATGCGAGTAAATAGAAAAGCACCACTACTGAGGTAACCGCGACTAAAATGTAATACTTATTAATGAAAAACAATGTTAAATAAAGCAAATGTAAAAATAGATAAGTGATATTTGCAGACAAACATGTTTTCTCAACTGTCTTATAAAACCGATTTTTATCCACTTGTTTGGACATAATGACTCCCTTTTTATTAATATAACCGCAAAGAAGCGGCTTTGAAACCTTATATTTAAACCGACAACTAGCATAAAATCAACACTTTATTTGATGAGGTCGCATCATAATTATGGATTTAGCGATATATAAAAAGTCCACCATTAGAAATCCTTTGGTGAACTTTTATGTGTATATAGGAACTAATTTAATTCTCTCTAATGATATCAACAGGCTTCTTATTTGCTAAAGAAATCATTGGTATAGTACTGCCCATTAAAGCAATAGTGGCAACCACACCAAATAGTAGCAAGAAAGGAATTGGGCCTAAATTGAAGAGACAGAAGAAGAATCTGTTATTGATAACCGCACAAGCAATCTCGCAAGCAACAAATGAAATAATGAAATTTGCTAATGAGAATAGCAGCGCCTCAAATAAGAATATTTTAGTAATACCTAGACCACTAGCGCCCAATGCTCTTAATATACCAAACTCACGTTTCTTTTCATTTAGTGAAGAGATTAGGGAATTAAAGAGTATTAATATCGATAAAAAGCACAAAATAATACCCGAAATAACAAAGACTCTAATCGTTATAGGTTCAGTAAAGAAACTATATGCTGTTTCAAACTCTGCGTATCTTGTAGTGAATGTTGCAGAAATATTATATGTACAATAATCAATGCTACGTTGATTTTCATAAGTTTGTTTATAAGTATATGTGATGGCTTTAATGATTTTCTTATCTGCGTAAAGATTGCCTTTGAGCTTGCAAAGAACACTTATAGGAACGCTGAAATCAATAGCGTTTTCAAAGAAACCATCGCAAACAAAGGCATAGTTCATCATGTGTTCGCCACCAAGATACAAATCAAGGAAATCATCTGTGATAACTCTTTGATTTTTATCATATTTTTTTAAAAACGATCTATCCTCTTCGGTTTTATAGATGCCACATATGGTTAAATCTTTATCAATCTTTTTACCAATTAATTCGTTCACATTATTAATTTGTGAAACGTTGCCTTCTTTGTCTTTATAGCCAAAGCGCACAAACATATCCGCCCAATAGTCGGTAATAGCTATTTCGGTATAATTTTGTGGTAATCTAGACACACTGCTCACTCTTTCGTCTAACGCTATAATAGCGTCTAGTTCTTTTGTGCTATTGTTAACTTCAACAAAACGGCTAATTCCGTGAACAGCTAAACAATTGTATGGATTGCAGCGCTCTTCAACTGAAAGTTCTTTACCAAAATAATTAGTGCCAAAATCTTCACAGAAATAAGTAGATTCTGATGTTTTTAAAATCGTCGTATCTTTTTGTGATGACAGTATTTCTAATTGTTTGTCCGTTAATCCGGTTTCCATTGTGTCGACGCTCTTGTTTTCACCACCATCTTCGTACTTTGTGAGTACATCAATAGTTGATTTACCTTTCAATATTGCTGTTTTAACGTTGTTTTTATAACATGATTCCAACTCTGCGGTTAATAAATCAGCGGTCGAAGCAATAGATGAGAAGCAGAACAAAGAACAAGACACAATCGCAGTAATAAGGGACATAAAGTATCTTAATGGCTTTGCCTTAACGCTCGAGAGTGAAACCCTAAAAGCAATTGCGTTAGATAGTCTAAATCTCTTTTTCTTCTTTGGCGTTTCATTTTCAACAGAAGATTTATCTTCTTTAGAATTGTTTTGTAAAGAAGCAGAATCTTTTTTAACCAAACCATCCGCTATTTCGATTATTCTGTCGCCATATTGATTAGCGCTTTGAATATCGTGGCTGACAATGATAACAAGTTTGTTAAGAGATATATCTTTTAACGTTTTATATAAGTCTTTACTTGTTTCAGGATCCAATGCACCAGTAGGTTCGTCTGCAAGAATAATGTCTGGATTTTTAATAAGCGCTCTTGCGATTGCAACACGTTGTTTTTGCCCACCGGATAATTCTTTCACTGAACGGTAGAAAAGCGTCTCGCCTGATGCATCGACAAGGTCTAGCTTTTTAAGGTAGGTATCCACCACTTCTTTTGTGGGTTTTATTCCTTGCAATTCTAAAGACAAACCAACATTTTTACCAACGCTGTATTCTGGCAATAAATTGTATTCCTGAAAAACAAAACCAACTTTCTCATTTCTATAATCATTCATTTCCCTATTTGAGAAATTAGAAATAATCTTATTTCCGCACTTTATTTCGCCGGATGTTGGGCTATCAATACCACCTATGATGTTTAAAATGGTTGTTTTACCACTTCCGCTCTTGCCAACAATAAAGACAAGTCCTTTTGTTGGTAATGAAAGCGAAACACCTTTTAAAGCAAAAATAGGCGACTTAGTTTTTTCTTTATATGTTTTTACAACGTTTTTTAAAACAAGCATTGTATATTATTGTTTTGGCTTTTCTAACTCATAGTATAATTTGCGCAAAAAATTAAGCCCTATAAGGCTTTCAAAGATTTTGGGTGTCAAAGAACCGAATCATCCGGAATCGGAAATCGATCCGCCCTGCAATCAGCTGATCGATGCAATACTGACGGGGAAGTGACTTGTGATGATGAGCCTGATACATATCCGGTTGCCTTAAGGGATAAAATGTCCAGATATTCTAAGGTAATGCGGTTCGCGCCGCATCATCATAATGTAAGGGTGGTGATTAAAGGCAAGAACTTGTACGTTGACGGGACTCTATCGACAGGAGCATTCTATATGACAACGGATGCGAGGCCAGTCTATTATGAGTTCTATTATTCAGGCAGGGTACTCATTGATTATGTTCCCGGTCATAAACCTCATTTTATGTACAGTCGAATTGATAAATAAAAGCAGAGTCTGCTCCTTTCTATAATATTGTTTTCAAAATAATGTTTCACCTGATTTCTTTTTTTACAAAAACATTGTAAAGAGCCAGGCAAGTTCCGGCGTTTTCAAGTCCCACCTCTGCAGCAATATACAAAAGGCGTTCAAAAAACCAGATGGGCTTGAACTATAACACACAGACTCGGTTTTCAAAATGATGGAAAGTATCTTTCTTTATCAATACATGCTTTATGTGGTACAATATTTGAAACACTTACTGCACCCATTTATACAGAATTCGAAAGATACAGCGAACATG
>CADCCA010000065.1 GCA_902799855.1 uncultured Erysipelotrichaceae bacterium
AAGTCTAAGATGATTTGGCTAGCGGCTTTCGCTCCGATTCCTGGGAGCTTCTTTAAATAAACAACGTTATTGGACGCAATAGCGTTTTTCACATCGTTTGGGGTACATGCTGAAAGAGCGCCGATGACAGTCTTTGGACCCAATCCTTTGACTCTAACAAGGGCTAAGAAGACTTCTTTTTCATCTAATGATGAAAAGCCAACAAGATATTGTTCATCTTCTCTCACTACATTATAGGTGTATAGGAAAACATCTTGACCCACTTCATAGTCGTTAGCGTGGCTCACTAAAACTTGGTAGCCGACATCATGGACATCGACAACAACTGTCTCACCATCGATTAATAAAACTTTGCCTCTAAGTGAATAAATCATGAGTATTTCCTTTCTTAATTATAAATTAATAATCGCAAACATTAAGCCAAATAACAAAACAAAGACACTACCTAAGATAGTTGAAAATAGAAAAACGTCTAAATTATTAACCTTCATTTGTTATCCCTAATAAACTCTTCCGGCATCGGAGTAACTTTTCTTTTGTGTTCTGAAATTCTGTGTAAATATTCGATGCGGTTTTTGCTTGCTTCAGGAATTTCTTTTCCAAGTAAGTAAGCGTCTAAATCTTGATATGTTACACCCATTTCAAGTTCATCGGTTTGGCCTTGATATAAACCAGCGGTAGGCACGCGTTCTGCTAAAGCAGTTCTGATACCATATATCTTAGCGGCTTCCACGACTTCGCTTTTAACTAAATGGGCAATTGGAAGAATATCACAGGCTCCATCACCATGTTTGGTAAAATAGCCAACATATCTTTCATCAGCGTTATCAGTACCGACCACTAAGCCTCTTTCTTTTTGCGCAACAGCATAAAGAATCGACATTCTCATGCGCGCTTTTAGATTGCCGAGCGTAGCTCTATCTAGTTCAATACCATTTTGTTTAAATGTCTCAAGATAGGAATGATACGCTTCGCTAGCGTCGATGACGTCATAACGTAAACCTAAATCTTTGACCAAAGTTAAGCCATCATCAGTATCTTCTTTAGAAGAATCGATTGGCAAAACTAAGCAATGAATCTTTTCTTTACCAACAGCGTTCTTTAAAATTGCTGCGCATAAAGATGAATCAACACCACCAGAAACACCTAAAACAAATGTCTCAGAATGAGACTCTTCTAAATAGTTTTTGAGAAACTTTTCAATATCCTTGAGATAAGTTTTTAAATCCATACTACCTCACATATTCAAATTCAAAATCATCGAGAATGACGGTATCGCCATCTTCCGCACCCATGTTTTCTAAAACATCATCAATGCGCAAAGAACGGATTTTGCTCATCAAAAGCATCATGCCTTCATCTGTTGAAATATTGGTCATGCGATAGAATTTAAGCATCTTATCACCGCCGATATTCCAAACGTGATTTTTAATTCTTTCAACGGTGAAGAATGGTTCTTCTTCCTCCATTGTATAAGTCTTGTGATCGAGTTCTTCCTCTTCTTTTTCAAACAATGGGAAAACAGGTGTTTCTTTAAGAAGAGCAGAACATTTATATAAAAGTTCGTCAATTCCTTCTTCTGTAATAGCAGAAATTGGAATGATTTCTTGTTTGATTTGTTTCTTTAACTTTGCTAAACGTTCGACAGCACCTTCTTCATCCATTTTACTAGCGACGATGATTTGTGGTCTTTTATCTAACGCAAAGCCATAGGCTTCAAGTTCTTTGTTGATAATTTTATAGTCTTCAAATGGATCGCGACCGGAATTAGATAAATCTAAAACATGGACAATGAGACGACATCTTTCAATATGTCTCAGGAATTGTAAGCCCAAACCTTTGCCTTGATGAGCACCTTCAATAAGTCCTGGTAAATCCGCCATCACAAATGATGAACCATCTTTCACAGAAACAACACCTAGATTAGGTGTAATTGTGGTAAATGGATAATCAGCAATTTCTGGTCTAGCAGCACTGACAACACTTAATAAAGTTGACTTACCAACACTTGGAAAACCAACTAAGCCGACATCTGCTAATAGTTTTAATTCAAGAATTAATCTCTTTCTTTCACCAGGTTCACCGTTCTCAGCAATCTTAGGAACGCGGTTTGTGGAGCTCTTAAAGCATGAATTACCACGGCCACCTCTTCCGCCTTTAGCGACTCTGATGATTTTCCCATCTTCATTAAGGTCTCCTAAAAACTCGTGGTCTTTTTCCGCAAAGACAACTGTGCCGACCGGGACATCAATTGTCACATCTTCGGCATATTTACCATATTGGTTTTTAATACCACCCTTTTCGCCATCGTTAGCGATAAAGGTTTTGCTATGACGGAAATTGAACAATGTATTAATAGTTTTGCTCGCTCTTAAATAGATTGAGCCACCACGACCGCCGTTACCGCCAGCAGGTCCACCTTTTGGTACGTATTTTTCACGTAAAAAGGCAATGGCGCCATCGCCACCTTTACCACTTCTGACTTCAATAACTGCACGATCGATAAACATATGATACTTTTTTCCTACGTTCTATTATATAGAATTGCATACAAAAAGACCACAAATTTATGTGGTCTTATTGCAATTTTAACAATTAGTCTTGTGGAACAACTTTCACAACTGTTCTATCTTTGCCAGAACGTTCGTATTTCACGACACCATTACATGTTGCGAAGATTGTGTCATCTTTACCTTTTTTGGTGTTAACACCTGGGTAAATTCTTGTTCCTCTTTGACGGTAGATAATGCTGCCTGCATGGCACCATTGTCCATCGGCGACTTTTGCGCCAAGTCTACGACCTGCAGAATCACGTCCGTTTTTTGTGGAACCGACACCTTTTTTACTAGCAAAGAGTTGGAGATTTAATTTAAATAACATCTTAATTTCCTCTTTTCTACCGAATTATTTATCGGTTTTGATTTCGATGAATTTAGGATCTGTTTCCTTAATTGTGTTTAACCCACAAATAATGGTTTCAATCACTACTTCATCGTGGGCATCTAATTGGATGTTACTTTTGAACAAAGCGTATCCTTCGTCAAGCTTTAATTCGTATTCCTTATGATGTTTGAGGTTATTGAATCCTCCGGTAACTACCGCACTCACTGCTGCGCAGACGAGATCGCGTGGATACTCAGCGGAATTTGCATGACCTGTAATTTCTAAGAAATTAACTTGACCATTAGATGCATGGTTAATCGTAATTTTAATCATGATTAGCCATTGATGCTTTCAACTACTAAGCAAGTATAAGGTTGACGATGACCAATGGTCTTGTGTTCGTTAGCTTTTGCTTTGTACTTGAAGACGCGGATTTTTTTGCCTTTTCCTTGTTTCTCGACTTTGGCTGTGACTTTAGCACCATCTAAGTATGGGGCGCCAACTTTCACGGATTTGTCTCCGATTAAGAGAACTTTGTCGAGGGTGACTGTAGAACCGACTTCGGCATCGAGCTTTTCGACGTAAATCTTGGAGCCAACTTCTACACGGACTTGTTTTCCACCAGTTTCAATAATTGCGTACATAATGTCCCTCCTTTATCTGTCACTAAGTACTCGCTATGAAGGTACTTTAATAAGTTTATTAACCTTTTCTATGCGGTTGTAGCTAGTGAGGCGACAACGCAAGTAATATAACATAAGTTATAATGCGCTTCAACAAGAAATTTAGATATTTTCCTCCTTTTTAAATTGTTTTAAGAGATTTTCGTGGAGAAAAGAATAATAACCACTTTGAGAAATGATGATGTGATCCAATAAAGTTGCGCCCAAACTACGCGCTTTCACAACAATCTTTTTGGTCAAAGATTCGTCTGCTTCACTAGGAAAAAACGAACCGTTTGGATGATTGTGAACGAGATAAAAATAATAGCCGTTATGAATCAATAATAACCTTAAAATATCGCGATAATTTATCGGAATATGATTATCATCTCCATGGTATAAAATCTTTTCGTAAATCACGTTTTTATTCTTATTAAGAATAATGATGATGAGTTCTTCTTGTGAAGAAGCCGCTAAACGGAAGCGGTAACGCTGGTATAAAGTTTCGCTTGTGACAATACTATTTTCTTCTCTAGTCAAAAGCTCTTTTTCCTTAATTCTTTTTGCGATTTCTAAAACCGCCATAATCTTGATAACCTTTGCCTTTTTGAGCCCCTTAAACTCATAAAAGTAGATCATTGGTTTATTGATTAAAGATGACAAGTTTTTACTATCTAGCAATATTTCTTTCGCAATATCCAAAGAGGAACGACCCACTGTTCCACTACTAATAATTAAGGCTAATAATTCTTCATCTTTTAAAGATTCAATGCCAAAACGCTCCGCTTTCTCTCTTGGCTTCTCCACCATAGGTAAATCTTGGATTTTACCCATTATGACCAAGAGAACTTCCAACCGCCAGGAACGGAAACTCCGCCTTTACCTGAACGGAACAAACGATAGATGACTACTGCCATGACAGCGACTGCTAAAACAGCCATTACTGCCGTGAGAGTAATTGCTTCGCCAACATAATGGTTTTGCATTTCTTCTTTGCTCATTAATTGGTACTTCATAAAAAACCCTCCTATTTAACTAATCAGGAGGATTTTCTAAATTTGTCCAAAAAAATTACAAATTTTGCTTTTTATTTTCTAAAACTTTTAAGTTATCAAGATGCTTTTGCAACTTTTCTCTTTCAAGAGAAACTTTTTCTGCTGGCGCTTTGGCCAAGAACGATGGATTATTGAGCATTCCTTCGCAGCGTTTGATTTCGTTTTTCAAAGCTTCGATTTCTTTTTCAAGCTTAGCCAATAGTTCGTCTTTGTTAGCCTCGTTAGCGATATAAAGTTCCGCTTCGTTATAGATGTGGCTTTCACCTTTGATACTATTATTATCTTTAATTAATCTAATATCAGAGAAGGAGAAACGTTTGAGGTAGTTCATAAAGTCTTCAAACATTTCTTTTTTCAAAAGAAGAGATAATTCAAGTTTTGCGTTAGGCGCTAACTTATTCTCAATCTTATAATTACGCACATCTTTAATTAAATTAAATAACAATTCAACTTGATAATCGTTACTATCGTCGATGATACTCTTATCAATAAATGAGAAGAATGACATTCTTTAAGCACATTAACAAGACTTGCTTTGTGACATTCTTTTTATTTTCATCATCACTATTAAGAGCGACCTTGCTCATCTCTAAGTATTGTGAGCAGAAATCATCATAAACAAAGTTATATAAGTGGTTACTAGCCGCATTAAAATCGTATTTATCCATGTTCATAGTGACGTTTTTAATAGTCGATTCTAAACGATTGATAATCCAATGATCTAAGGCTGATAAATTAGATTTATCTAATTTTGTTTCTTGATAATCATCGCCTAAGATAGATAAAACATAACGCGCAGAGTTCCAAATCTTATTTAAGTAGTTACTCGCTGCTTGCACCTTTTCTTCGATGTAACGCATGTCTTGTCCTGG
>CADCCA010000066.1 GCA_902799855.1 uncultured Erysipelotrichaceae bacterium
CTAGCTAATTCCAATCAGTTTCATAAATCTCCATATGGTAGAGGTGGGGGCTAACTTGTCCTCTGCCCTTGCCTCTACTTCTCATCAAAATAGCGAAGACGGTATCGAATAATGATGCCTCGCGCGTCTTTAAAAGCGCTTTTCTTCTTAAATAATAAAACCTCATTAGAAAGGGATGACACCTATGTCAAAATTCTTACTAACGCTTGTTGCAGCGGCAATTGCATCGTCATCGATTGGTGCTATTAATGTTGCTAAAAACAAAGCGCAAAACGAAACGAACAATCAATATGAAGTAGTCAATCTCAAAGAAAAAGTCATGAGAAGATATTATGATGAACTAGATGACTTCAAAAAGAATGAGATTGAATATGAAGATTTCGAAGATGGATATTACAGTTCTGGTATGTCTATCAAAGATTATACAGAAACTGTAAAAGAATCGACCAATATTGCTAGTAGTTCTAGCGGTTCTCGCGGTAGTGGCGGCAAAGTCGATGATGTTCGCCACATCATTTCAAACTATAGAAAAATGAATGGTACCGGCTCTCGTCCTTCATTAAGTAGCGTAATTCCACAATTTGATAAAGAAGAATTATCTATCAATTGGGATCAGAATCATGAAATGTGCTTTTCTTTGGAAGAAGGCAGAAATCCAGATATACCAGTCTATTACGAAAGGGAAGAACTTGAAACAGAAGAAGAAAAAGCAAATTATATCCCTTGGGAAAACGCAGATTTGCGTGTTGGCGATATTGTTTGGGACACAATTAGCAGTGTCGAACAAGACCCAATCAACATCGTTACACACATGGCATTAATTTCTAATACTTGCAAAAGAGGATATACTGAAGACAATTACGGAAACAGAAAATACTTCAACTTCGTAGAGACTATTGAAGCTTTCTCAAGTGGTGTTCGTTTTGGTTTTCTTGATGACGACAGAATTTTAGAGTGTGGAACAGTTGTTCTTCGCGTTGGTCTCTATATGCAAAACGTAAGAGACAGCGCCGTTAATTTCATGCTTCATCAGTATGGTGAACCATACGATCTTGACCTTACTAATAATTATCCGGTGCCAGATAGTAGCAGAAATAAATGGTTCTGCACTCAGTTAGTTTTTGCGGCTTATTACAATGCCGGCCTTGACATAACTGAAGTTATATCTGATTCTTTTGATCCAGTTGTTGATGATAATGGCATAATTAGAACTCAAATTGTTGCAGATCACATTGCTAGAGGTCGCTGGACCTACTCTGTCGGTTTTTATGATGCTTATTTGGAACAATTTGTTTCTGTGTCAAAATACAGCAACCAATTTGAATTGACAAATTTATCTGGAAAGCCTTACAACGTTTCCTACGCCGGATCACTCTATTTTTGGAATGACGCCTTAAAAAATTACAAAACCATTTGTAAAAAGAACGTTTCAGTCCCAGACAACAGCACTGTAGCGGTCAATATCTCAAACAACCTTCTTGCTAATACAGCTGCACTTTATGCAAAAGATGGAACAGCGATGTACACAACTCTCGCTCATCACTTTGCGGACTGTTGGTTTAATAGTTATATCCAAACAACAGTTGATGATTTTGAAATAACTCACAACGAAAGTAACTATTCTATTAAAATCCGTAATAGAGGCACTTCAACTGAAACATATTATTATCCATCAGCTTTAATGACTTATAACGATGCAACAAATTGGAATTTCTCAAACGGCATCACCAAAAAGTCAATCCAAATTGCTGCCGGTAATACCGCAACTGTCACAGTAAACAAAAAAGGCAACAATATGTTTGCTCCATTTGTTTTAAAGAACAGCACAGAAGATAACAATGCGGCACTTGTGAGAATTACTCCAAACAAAAACAATTACCACATGGTGTCTCCAACATACATCGACACAACTCCAAGCAATCCTGGAGGCGGTCAAGGTGGAGGCGGTCAAGGTGGTAATACACAAACCTACCCAACAATCACCGCTGAAGGTCAATTATATTTCTCTATCGACAGCAGTCGTATTAGAGAATTCGGACATGGCCAACCAGATCTTTATATTCTTGATATGTATGTTCCATATGCCAGTATTCCTGTGAGTTCTTATGAAACAGTGGAAGTAACTTACTATGAAGATCTAAGTGATGGTGCATTCTTCAATGGACAAATAACTGCTTGTTCAGAAGGCTTCTCAGTCTATCTTTTCACAAACAATCTTTACGCAGAAGGTGGCATTAATGTCCACTTTACTTATCAAGCCGAACTAATTTTAGAATCAATTTCATTATCAGGTGACTATCAAACAGATTTCTTTGTTGGCCAACCAGCCAATACAGATAACATCGTAGTTACTGCACACTATACATGTGGTTATTCTAGAGTCATTGATAGTTCAGACAGCAACTTAGGTATCTATGTTCTTTATTATGATTCAACTCGTCCGTGCATTGCTTTAGTGGCTGTTATGTACACAGAAAACGGAATCTCTTTCACAGAATATTACAATATTGTGGTTAGATATCCTAATATCACTTCGATGTCATTTGAAGGCGATTTCCAAACAGATTTCTATGTGGGAGATGAATTCAACTATGATGGCTTAGAAGTCTATGCAACTTTAGAAACAGGAGAAGTTGTTGAAGCAGACAGTTTTTATGTTGATTCCAGTGCTGTCGATATGACAACTGAAGGATTCTACGAAGTCTATGTCACAGCCTATGTGAATGGCATCGCTTACACTGATTATTATTTTGTCTCTGTTGAAAACCTTGTTTTAGAATCAATTTCATTATCAGGCAATCAAGCAACAGTTTTCGAAGTTGGCGACACATTCAACTATGACGGTTTAGTTGTTACCGCTCATTATGCTAATGGTGATACTAGAGTAGTTACTGATTACACTGTCGTGACTCGCACAATTGACATGAATACCGCTGGAACATACAACGTAAAAGTTCGTTATACAGAAAACGACATTACTGTTAACGCAACATATCAAATTACTGTTGTGTACAATGGTCCAACATTAACAGGTATTACATTATCTGGCGATTATCAAACATCTTTCCAAGTTGGCGAACAATTTAATCATGATGGATTAGTTGTGACTGCTCATTATAGTGATGGCACATCTAGAGTCGTCACAAATTACGCCGTAATGCCTATGAACTACAATCCAAATAGACCTGGAACTTACAATGTCATAATCAACTATAGTGATAATGGTGGATTTGCTATTACATCTTATAGTGTTACTGTAGAATTCTTGTTTACACCAGTTTTCTTAGAATCAATTACATTATCCGGTAATTACAGAACAAATTTTAGAATGGGTCAAGCACTTGACTTTACTGGTTTAATCGTTACAGCGAATTATACCGATGGTAGTTCTGAAGAAGTGACCAACTACACAATTGATACAAGTGATGTCGACGTTTTCTTCCCAGGCACCTATCAAGTTAGAGTCCTATACACTTTCAAAGGCGTAACTGCTGTTGCGATTATCACAATTCGTATATCGAGATTTATAAAAGATACTGATTTACCAACTCTCCCAGATGATCCAATCAAACCATTCCCAGGAAAGTTCTAGCTACTAATTCCTGAAATAGATATTCATTACAAACGGGAAAGCCCCAAATCCTTCAAGGATAAGGGGTTTTCTTTATTTGCTCGCACATTTATAATGTTGCTATGCAAAGAATAGTGCATGGTACAGCAATTGATTTATCAAGTGAAGGCAAAGGTGTCGTTAAAAATCGTAACGATATCATCTTTGTAGATGGTCTTTTCCCTGGAGAAGAAGCAGATATCGAAATACTTTATCAACGTGCGGGAGTGTATTTTGGTAAAGTTAAAAAACTCTATAAATTATCAAAAGAAAGAATCCAACCAAAGTGCAAAATATGCACCTCGTGTGGTGGATGTCAGTATCAACAACTCGACTATAAAGCCCAATTAAAATATAAAACCAAAAGAGTAAAAGAAGCCCTTACAAGAATCGCTAAAGTCAAATGTGAAGTATTGCCTTGTATAGGCGCTAGTAACCCATATAACTACCGCAATAAAATCCAAGTGCCTTTCGTTAAAGATAAAAAAGGTGTCGTTAAGTTTGGTTTCTATAAAGAAAACAGTCATATCATCATGCCAATTAAAGAATGCGCGATTGAAGATAAGAAAGCTGCACCAATATTATGGGATATCAAACTTCTTTTAGAAGATATGGATATTCCTATCTATAACGAAGACAGTGGTAAAGGTATTTTGAGATACGTATTAATAAGAACTAGTTATCATTACGATGAACTAATGGTGGTCCTAGTTACCACTCAAATGAATTTCCCTGGTCAAAGAAACTTCATCAATGAATTAGTAAATAGACATCCTGAAATCACCACAATCGTAGAAAATGTTAATTCTAGAAAAACTAATGTCATATTAGGTGATAAAGAAAAAGTCCTTTATGGTCCGGGTCATATTAAAGATGATATTTTAGGTCTTTCTTTTGAAATATCTGCCTCATCCTTCTTCCAAATCAATCCAGAACAAGTGGAAAAACTATACACGCATGCCTTGGATTTAATTGATTTCTCTAAAAAGGAAATTGTTTTAGATGCCTATAGTGGTGTTGGAACGATTGGTTTAATTGCCGCTAGAAACGCTAAAAAAGTAATAAGTGTTGAAATAAATAGAAGCGCGCATAAAAACGCGATTGAGAATGCCAAAAGAAATAATGTTGATAATATTGAATTTATCTGTGATGATGCTGGTAAATTCATATCCAACTATAAGGGAGACATCGATGTTTTAATCATGGATCCACCAAGAAGCGGTAGTGATGAAACATTCTTATCAACAATCATGAATAAAGGCATTAAGAAAATTGTCTATGTTTCATGTAATCCAGAAACACTCGCTAGAGATATTCAATATTTGTCACACTCGCTAGAGATATTCAATATTTGTCCAATATGTATGAAGTTAACTACGTTCAGCCTGTCGATATGTTCCCAATGACTGCGCACGTGGAGACTATAGTAGGGCTATATCGAAAATAAGTGGCAAGTTTTAGAATTTTATATTGCCAAAATGGCAAGAAATAAATTATAATATTGCCATGGAACTAAAAGAAACAAGAAAACAATTAGGACTTACACAGCCCGAAGCAGCGGCTATTTTAAACATACCTTTTAGAACATACTGCCGCTATGAAGATGAAGAACAATATAAAGGGACATTTAAATATAACCAAATGCTTACTATCTTGAATGATTATGCTAGTAAAGCAGTTTTATCCCTCGATTTGATTAAAAATGCAGTATCTAGTGTTTGCCAAAAATATGATGTTAGCGCAGTTTATCTTTTTGGCAGTTACGCTAAAAGCAAAGCAAGAAGTGATAGCGATATCGATTTAATGATTGTTTCAGGTATTGAAGGCATTGAATATTATCAATTGTTAAATGAACTAGAAACCAAACTTAAGAAAAAGATTGATTTGCTAAGATTAGAAACAGCAATCCAAAATGTTAAATTAATGAATGAGATTTTGAAGGACGGAATAAAAATCTATGGATAACGTTAAAAATGATTTTTATTATGTCAAAAGATTACTGAGAAGCATAGAGGTTTCATCTAGATATCTTAAGGACAAAAGCATGGATGATTTAATCAACGATGGTTTTCTATGCGACGCGATAGAGAATAGATTCACGAAAATCGCAGAAGATGCTTCAAATCTATCAAAAGACTTTAAAAAGAATCTTTCATCTATTCCTTGGGACGGCATAGCTTCGATAAGAAATAGAGTTTGCCACGATTATGACGTAGTTGATTTTGCAATTCTTTATAAAACCATCAAAGTCAATTTTCCTTCTTTTAGAAAGAACCTACTTGAAGTTGCTACTGTTCATAAAATGAATCTCTATCCAGATGCTTTTGAACTTATTGAGAATGGAAACAAAAAAGTAGAAATGAGACTCAATGATGAAAAAAGACAAAAAGTTACTATTGGAGATCTCATTATTTTTACAAACACTGAAACAAAAGAAGAAATAATAGTGGAAGTTACTGATTTAAAAACTTTTAAATCGTTCGATGAACTTTATTCTTCGTACGAGAAAACCGCAATTGGCTACAAGAAAGACGAAGTAGCAAATCCAAATGACATGCTTAATTACTATTCCAAAGAACAAATAGATAAATATGGTGCTTTGGCTATAGAAATCAAACCATATTGATATATCCCTGTTGTAATATTGATTCCTGGGGCACGGTTATCATCTACGATATTATTAAGAATATTTATTCAGGAACATTAAAGATTGATGCTAAAGAAGAATAGTGTTGATTTAAATCAAATTAAAAACTGCTTTTGTGATATAATGAATATAAATTAGGTGTTTTATATGAAAAGGTTATCTTTAGTTTTTGTTTTAGGCGCAAGCGCTTTTTTACTTGTTGGATGTGATGGCTATAAGAAAATAAGTGAAGAGGAGTTTAACTCCTATTTCAGCGCGGAAAAAGTTAGTGCGGCGAAAGAAAAATTCGCGGCAATTAATTGTTATTATTATGAAATAATTCAGACCACAAAAGAATTTGATTATGACTTATGGCGTTACAACGATACTGATTATTACTATCAATATGCTGTCGCTACCGTAGAGGGCAAAAAAGATACTTCTCACGATTTATATCTTGGCTCATCTAACGTTGATGAATGTAAGTGGTATGGTGTTAGTTCCAGCGGCGAAAACAAAGTGACGATAGGCCAAGAAGCCTTCAATCAATATGATGAACAAAAAGGATACGAAAGAAATACCGTCACAAGGGCAATGGACGATCCTTTCTACTATGCGAAAGAATTTTCTGGGAACGTCAACGAGAAAAAGTACTATGTCAGTGGCAACAAATTAAAAATAACGTTCAAAAGTTCAGGCGAAGACCAAGAAGAGTCGTCTGGATACGGAATTTTTGATAGCAAAACACTATTAGTGGATTCTTTTGTAATCAAGATTAAAACCGCTGAAGCGTCTGGTACAGTTAAATACAAGTTTACTTACAACAAAAGCTTTAAACACAAAACACCCCAAGACATCGGTTATAAAGAATAAAATAGAAATCTTCTTTTTCACATATGTCTTCATGTACATATAATCTTTTGTGTGATTATATCGAGGTACACTCTTTGGGTAGCCCATAAAAGCGTTGAAGACACTGAAAAACTCATTGATATGTGGCTTCAAGAAGAAAAAGGAAGGCATCGCCTTCCCTTTTAATTCAATGTAGCTATTTATCTTTTGAGTGTCTTTCACCGATTTGATATTCTTCGTTATGTTCAAACATTTCTAAGACTGTAATTGGATCATCACCAGTTAGTTCTTTGAAGTCATTGGTGTGGACTGCCATCTTACCTTCTCTAATCGCTTGGGCAAATGTTACCATGCCATCACTTGAGAAAGGAGCTTCACTATCTTTCTTAAAGACACCATCTGTTGTTCTTGGAACGCCCATCGCATCAAAGATTTGATAATTTTCTTCGTCGGTTAATTCTTTGTAAGAAACATTGTTACCTGTGGCTTTATTACCATATTCAATGAATTTAGAAATGGTCATTAGTTCTTTACCGTTGATATCTAATGTGGCCTGATGATATCTTTCTTCAAATCCTCTATGGAGGGCATAGGCCATTGCTTTGGCGCAGTCTTTTCTAGAGATGTACGCCATTAAGCCATCACCTTGGCTGTTTTTAAGCACTCCATCAAGATGGACATAGGTGAAGTAATTAGTAATCATTGCTTCAGCATATTGGCTATTTCTTAAGAAGATGTAATCTAATCCCACTAATTGAATATATCTTTCAGTGTAAATGTGGTCCTTCTTTTCCACACTTGGATTAGTTTCATCTCCAGCATTAACTAAAGATGTATAAACAATCTTTTTAACACCAACCTTTTTAGCGGCATCCACGACATTCTTTTGAGCGGCTTGTCTTTTTGGGCCGACGAACGGCATAGAAATTAAACCTAAAATGTCCGCACCTCTAAAGGCTTCTTCTAACCCTTCATAATAATTGAAATCAGCGACACGTGTATCAATACCCATCGCTTTATATTTTTCTAATGCTTTTGCAGAATAGGCGACAAAAATAAGGTTTTCCTTCTTCTCAAGTTTTAATAAGATTTCCGCGGCAATAGAACCAAGGTTACCATCAACCCCAGTCAATAAAATTTTACTCATACTATAATCGTATTATTCAGTTAAGCCTAGTTTGATGACTGAATAATTTCTCCTTTCTAGGCTATAATTTCTATATGCTGTGTACCTGTCTCATACTATTGCCA
>CADCCA010000067.1 GCA_902799855.1 uncultured Erysipelotrichaceae bacterium
TAATAAATATCCTTAACCGAGGGACTCTCGGGGATAGCCCATTGATACTGAATTCATTAGAGTTCTTGAGTGGGAAGCCCCCATCTTCTATAAGTGGGGGAGGAGGTCACTATAGATTATTTGTTATTTTTTACAAAATATCAGTCACACGGGAAGATGACCCCAATTTGTTTTCTGATTTCATCCATGATTTCTAGAACATCTAATGATGATTCTAAAGACACGAGTTCGTTTGGTTTTTCGCCTTTCATATATTCGGCAACCACTCTAAATTGAGTAGCAAATTTCTTTTTCTTATCTTTGAATACTTCTTTACCATCTTTGGTTTTTAAGATTGCTTTACTTGCCATATGGAAGAGTGGAACTTTAATTGTTCCTTTTTCGCCTTTGATGATGCAATGCTCTCCCACTAGGGCATTAATTTGGCTACTTACTCTTGCTTCAAAGCTTTCGTATTTAAAAGTGGAAACATTAAAAAGATCGATACCGTTATATAATTTGCCTCTCGATTTGATGGAATTTGGCTTACCAAATAATTCATAAACATATCTCACTGGATATACACCCAAATCAAGAAGAGCGCCACCATATCTAGCAGGGCTGATGTAGCGACCTTTTGCCTTGTTATAGCCAAATATTGGCATGTTGAAGATGCAATCAACAGAAAGGATTTTTCCAATTCTTTCTTCTTTAATCCATTCTTTAACTTTGTTAGCGACAGGATTATACCAAGTCCACATTGCTTCTTTGAGCATAGTGTTATTTTCTTTGCTTAATTTAATGAGTTCTTCTAATTCTTTGGCGTTACCAGTAATTGGCTTTTCGCATAAGACAGGTTTATGATTTTCCAAACAAAGTTTGGTATAAGAAAAGTGCGTTTCATTGGTGGTCGCAATATAAACACCATCAACGCGAGGATCATTGATTGCCTCTAACGCACTTTCATAAACTGTTGAATTATATTTTTTAGCGAATTTCTCCGCTTTGGCTTTGGTGCGATTGAACACACTAACGATTTTATGGCCTTCGTTAGTCACAACTTCTTTTGCAACTTTTGTTGCGATTTTGCCTGTTCCGATAAAGCACCAATTAAACATATTATTTATTATGTTGTCCTTCAACACATTCAACCGCTTTGGCTTCGACTGGAACAGCGGCTTTGTATCTTTCTAAGAACTTATTGAAGCCTTTAACTTCTTCCTTGGAAGCAAGAGCGATATCTTCTTTGGCATTAGCGAAGATCTTATTTTGTAAGTAGTCTTCTAATGATTCGCCTCTTTCTTTTTCAATCATGTAGGCTGCTAATAAGGCTTCACCATATGGGCCACCTTCACCTGCGCTGCTGAGTGTCGCAACAGGCGCATCTAAGGCTGCGCTTAATGCTTTAGCACCGACCACTGGTGTTTTAAAGAAACCACCATGGCCATAAATCTTGTTAACTTCAACGCCTTGTTTCTTTAAGATATCAACACCGATTCTTAAGATGGCAAGAACTGCTAAGATATGCGATTTCATGAAGTTTGCTAATGACATCTTGGCGTCTGGTTCTCTCACGAATAATGGTCTACCTTCTTGCACACCAACTGCGGCTTCACCAGAGAAATAGTTAAATGAAACAAGACCACCTGCATCTGGTTCACCTTCTAAGGATTTATTGAATAATCTAACGAATAATTCACCTCTTTGAATGGAACCACCCGCTAAAACGATGGCTTGGTGTAATAATTCAACCCAAGCATTGATATCAGTTGTGCAGTTGTTCGCGTGAACTAAGACTGCTGGATAACCACTTGGAGAAGCGATAACATCGATTTCTTTATTCATAGCAATGTTTTTGTCTGTTACTAAAGTAATATTGCCAGAAGTACCTAGTGAGGAGTTACCATAACCAACTCTAACAGAGTTAGTAGCAATCATACCTGTACCCATATCGCCTTCTGGTGGGCAGAATGGGATGCCCGCTTGTAAAACACCTGATGGGTCAATTAATAAGGCGCCTTCTTTGCTTAAGGAACCAGCGTTTTGGCCAGCAACCATAACTTCTGGTAAGATTTCGCGAATCTTCCATGGGACTCTATCTTTGACTAAATCATCGAATTTATTAACCATTTCTTGATCGTAGTCTTTGGTGTTCTTATCTAATGGGAACATACCACTAGCATCATTAGCGCCTAAAACTTTTTGGCCAGTTAATAAATAATGCATATAGCCCGCTAAGGTGGTAGCAAAGACAATGTCTTTAACTTCTTTTTCACCGTTTAATAAGGCTTGATAAATATGGGAAACACTCCAACGTTGTGGGACGTTGAAATTGAATAAGGCAGATAATTGATCTTGGGCATCTGGACAAATGGTGTTTTTCCAGGTACGGAATTCTGCGAGTTGGTTACCATTCTTGTCAAAGACAAGATAACCATGCATCATACCAGAAATACCAATCGCTCCAACTTTGGAAAGTGGTTTACGATATTTGGTTTCAAATTTCTTTTTTAAACCAGCATAGCAATCGGCTAAGCCAATCTTTGCTTGTTCAATTGTATAAATCCAAATAC
Source organism: uncultured Erysipelotrichaceae bacterium (assembly GCA_902799855.1). The sequence continues at coordinate 2,553 of CADCCA010000067.1, forward strand.
CATTTTTTAATGTTGATTCCCAAGCATAATCATTAGATGCGATAATCTCGTGATTCTCATCGAGCATAACCGCTTTAATGTTTGTGGAACCAAACTCAATACCAATAACACATTTTTCTAAAACCATAATTAGCCTCCATGATAAATATGAAATGATTCACCTTCTTTATACAAGAAAGCGAGCATTTATAATATGACAATATCTAACTTAATGACCGCCATTTTTGCGGTTTTTTATTTACATGTTAAGAATTGATTTGAGGTCTTTGATGGATAAAGACTTGATGGAAGAATCATCGTTACTAATAACTTTATCAACGAGCTCTTTCTTCTCGTTTTGGAGATTAACTACTCTTTCTTCAATGGAGTTTTCAGCGATGAGTTTAATGATTTCAACGGTTCTAGTTTGGCCGATTCTATGGGCTCTATCACTAGCTTGATTTTGCGCAGAATAATTCCACCATGGGTCAAGGTGAATAACAACGTCAGCGCCCACTAAATTAAGACCCGTGCCGCCTGCTTTTAAGGAAATAAGCACAACCTTATAGTCTTCATCTTGATTGAAATCATTACAAATTTGTAATCTATCTTTAGCGGAAGTTTCGCCTGTAATCATGAAGTACTTAATACCCATTTTTTGGATTTCTTCTTTAACGATATTTAAGGCGGAAACAAATTGAGAGAAGATTAAGAATCTATGTCCTTCTTTCATTCTTGATTCAATGATTTCTTTGAGCATGGTAATCTTTCCTGATTCACCTTCAAAGTTCTCGACAAATGTCGAAGGATCAACACAGATTTGTCTTAATCTTGTGATAATCGATAAGACTTCCATAACCTTAGAGCCGTCTGATGATTTGAGTTCTTCTTTGGCTTTAAGTCTAAAGGCATCATAAAGTTTTCTTTGTTCATCACTCATTTCTGTAGTGACGATAACTTCATATTTTTCTGGTAAGTCTTTTAAGACATCTTCTTTTCTTCTTCTTAAGATAAATGGCGCGACTTTGTCTTTGACAATCTTATAGTATTCGTCATTGCTTTCGTATGAATCTTTAAAGTCTTCATAATCTAAAAGATAATGAGGCATTAAGAAATCAAAGATGCTCCATAAATCATAAATATTGTTTTCAATTGGTGTGCCAGTTAAGGCAATTGTATGCAAGGCATTAATTTGTTTAACAGCATTGGTCTTTTTAGCGTGCATATTCTTGATGAATTGAGCTTCATCTAGAATGCAAACATCAAATGTAAAATCTAAAAGATTTTCATATTCGTTTCTTAAAGAATCGTAACTGATAAAGTAAACACCAAATTTATCATTTTTAATCTTCTTAATGATTTTCTTTCTTTCTTCCACAGTTCCTAAGATAGGATAAACAGGGATATCTTTAGCAAATTTATTAAATTCACTGACCCAGTTGAACACTAAGGATTTAGGAGAAACAATAAGAATTGGTTTATCGCTCTTGATAGCGTTAACAAAGGCAATGGTTTCAATGGTCTTGCCTAAACCCATATCATCAGCAAGGATACCGCCTAATGAATATTTGTATAAAGTTAATAACCATTTCACACCATCGGTTTGATATGGACGAAGTTCACCATTAATAGCAGGAATCTCTGCTTTGCTTTCTGAGAAGTTCTTTAATTCAGTGAACACTTCTTCGATATATGAATCCATTGACAAGAAGGAATTATCCGCTCCATAGGCTTTGAAAGCATAATAGAGAGGGACTTCTTTCTTCTTAGTTAGACTATTTTCTTTCACTAAATCAAAGTCTTTAGCAAAGCTATAGAACTTATTTGTGTCTTCGCTTAATAAACTAATGAAGTTATTACCAATCTTCACGAATTTCTTCTTACGTTTTAAGCCAACAAGGATGGCTTTTAATTCATCTTCACTATAAGCGGAATTATCCACTAATACTTCAAGCATTGATCCTTCTTTCTTAATGCTAATATTTGGAGAAACGAAGGAGGACGTGCTGCGATTTTCGAGTTCTTTCGAGAAATATAATTCCGCAACAGCGCGTAAATTATCTAAAGTGCTATTTAAGAAATCCCAAACTAAACCACCATCGGTTAAAACGTGTTCTAAGAAACCATATTCTGCAAGGATGGATTGATAATGTTTAATTTGAGAAACTTCATAGAAGTTTGTGATGGAATTTAATTCCACTTCTTCTTCATTCTTGAAGTATCTAGTTCTTTCGTAGATATTATCTTTTTCGTATTCGAAATAAGCTTGAATCTTTAAGGCTGATAAATTCATGGTTTTTTGGATGCCTTCTGATAATTCGAAATACTCTGGGAATTTCTCAAAGAAGGAATATCTGAAGTTGTCAAAATTACTACTTACTGTGCTGAGCGGATATTGAATT
>CADCCA010000068.1 GCA_902799855.1 uncultured Erysipelotrichaceae bacterium
TGATCAGAAGCGATTGCAATTTTCATAATTAATACCTTCTTGTACCTTATATTATCGGTGTTTTATAAATAAAAATCTAGTCTTACCATATATATCTTCTTGAAAGAAGAACTCATCATGAGGACAATACTTTTTAACAATCGATGTTAAAGACTTTTTCATGTCTTCGCCAATTTCAAAAGCAATTAGATACTTTTCGTTTAGTACTAGATGGGCATTTTTGAGCAATTCCTCATAATATTTTGTATTTGGGGATGCAAGCAAAGCCAGGTGTGGTTCTTGTTTATAAGTCTTCTTGTCTATTGTGCTGATATCTTCAATATATGGTGGATTGCAAACTATAACATCCAACTTAATATTTCTTTCGATGAATGGTTTAAGCATATCTCCTTCTAAAAATTCGATATTCTTTAAACCAGAGGCATTCTTTTTAGATACACGGATAGCTTCTTTTGATATATCAGACAGATAGTATTTATTGTCTGGAAGTAGTCTATTTAAGCTTAAACCAATAGCACCACTACCAGCACAAACATCAGCGACAGATACTACACCATCAAACATTTCTTTAATCATTTTTTCGGTTTCAAGAACTAATTGCTCTGTCTCCTGACGAGGAATCAAAACGTTTTTATCAACAAAAAATGGTGAACCTAAAAAATAGGCTTTTTCGAAGATATATTCAATCATTTCTCCGTTAAGATATCTATCGATTGATTCTTTAAATAAAGAATAATTCTTAATTTCTTCCTCAAATTTTGTGGTTAATTCTAGATTGTTAAAGCCATTAACTTCTTGCAAGGCAAAATAAACTATTGGTTTTGGAACGCCTAGTTTAATTGCTTCAAAATAAGCTTCACGATTAGAGGGCATATTATTCACCCGCTAATTTAGCTGATTGATCGTAATGTATTAACGCATCGATGACTTCATCTAATTCGCCTTCGATGACTCTATCTAATTTTTGAATTGTGAAACCAATACGGTGGTCGGTTACACGGTTTTGTGGGTAGTTGTATGTTCTAATCTTTTCAGATCTTTCACCAGTGCCAATTTTTAAACGGCGTTCATTGCCAATCTTTTCTTGTTGTTCAGCTAACATATTGGCGTACATTTTTGTACGTAACATTTGCATAGCAATTTCTCTGTTTTGAATTTGAGATTTTTCAGTTTGGCAAGCAACGACTGTGCCTGTTGGAATGTGAGTAATACGAACAGCAGATTCAGTTTTGTTGACGTTTTGGCCACCAGCGCCTTGACTGTGATATGTATCGACTTGTAAATCGTTAGGATTGATTTGGATATCAATTTCTTCTGCTTCTGGCATAACTAAGACTGTCGCAGTTGATGTATGAATACGGCCAGACGCTTCAGTCTTTGGCACTCTTTGAACGCGGTGTGCACCACTTTCAAATTTGAGCTTAGAGAATACACGGTTGCCACTAATTTTGAAGGAAATCATCGCAAAACCACCTGATTCAGATGGGTTTTCATCAAGAATTTGAATCTTCCAGCCTTGGGCTTCAGCGTATCTTGTATACATTCTAAAGAGGTCGCCAGCAAAGATGTTGGCTTCGTCGCCACCAACAGCGCCTCTAATTTCAACGATAATGTTTTTATCATCATTAGGATCTCTTGGAAGGAGCATTTCTTTTAAATCGAGGACTAATTGTTCTTGTTCTGCTTCCAAGCGTTTAAGTTCTTCTTTACCCATTTCAGCGAGTTCTGAATCAGAGTCATGCGCCATAATTTTAGCGTCTTCAATTTCGCTTTCATTTTTTTGATAACGTTGAAAAGCTTCGACTTGTGGGTCTAAGTAAGCTCTTTCTTTTGAAATTTCTCTAAAGTGAGCGATGTTTTTCATCACATCTTCACTAACTAATTCTTCATCGATTTCTTTTAAGCGTTTAACAGCCGCTTCAAGACGTTGATACATGCTTTCTTCCATAATTTAATCCTCTGACCGCTATGTATTGTATCATACCTCCTCTATCATAAAAAGATATAAATAGTTGGCTTAATAGAATATTAACATTTCATTATCGCGATGTTTTGGTATATACTTAATCCAGGTGATTTTTTATGGCTTATAAAGCTTTATATCGAACATATCGTCCTAGCACTTTTGATGAAGTCGCTGGACAAGAACATATTGTCAGAACTTTGAAGAACGCTTTAGCGACTGGTAAGTTAGCACATGCATATTTGTTTGCAGGCCCAAGAGGAACTGGCAAAACAACAATGGCAAAATTGCTTGCAAAGGCGCTTAACTGCGATGAAGGCATCGGCCATCAATGCAATGAGTGTAAAAACTGCAAAGCTATTATCGAAGGTACCCATCCTGACGTTTTAGAATTGGATGCTGCAAGTAATAATGGCGTTGATGAAATTAGAGATTTAATTGATAAAGTTAAATACGGGACGATTTTAGGTAGATACAAAGTCTACATTATCGACGAAGTTCACATGTTATCAACCGGTGCTTTTAACGCTCTTTTAAAAACATTAGAAGAGCCACCAGAACACGTTATCTTCATTCTCGCTACTACTGAACCACACAAGATTTTGCCAACCATCTTATCTCGTTGCCAAAGATATGACTTCACTAAGCTGAGCGACAAAGATATTAAAAATAGATTAAAAGCCGTTTTAGAAAATGAAGGCGTTGCTTATAACGATGACGCTATTGATATCATCATTTCGTTAGCCGATGGCGGTATGAGAGATGCTTTATCAATTCTCGATCAAGTTTTAGCGTATTCCGGCAATAAACTCGATACACAAGATATTCTCGATATATTCGCTCTCGAATCAAAAGAAGAAAAAATTGCCTTATTAAATTCCATTATTAATAAAGATGTTTCCGATGTTTTAGGGAGAATTAATCGCTATATCTCTTTAGGTACTGATATCAAGAGATTAACTGATGATCTCCTTATAATATTAAAGGATATATTGATTTATCAATCTTCACGTAATATCTCATGCCTAGAAGCGCTAAACGAACAAGAAGTTAAATTATTCTTTAAGGCTTTAGATATTGAAGAAACTTTAAAGATGATTGATATCATTATGGCGGCTCAAAAAGACTATAAGAACGTCAGTTCCATCATTCCACTTTTCGAAGTGACTATTTTAAAACTCATCACTGCGAAAAAAGATGGTCAAGTTAGAGAAGAAGTTAAAGAACCAGTTGTCGAAAGAACTCTTCCAAAACCTGAACCAGTTGTCTTCAAAAAGCCAGAACCTCAAAAAGTCGAAGAGCCTAAACCTGCTCCAGAGCCAGTGCCAGTTTCTTTACTAGATCAGCCAGAAGAAAAAGAAGAAATTAAGCCTGTGGTTTTATCAAAAGGCGTACTGGCAATCAAAGATACAAGAAAAGAAGATTCATTCTTCATTAACGATGATTTGATGATTGATATCATGGTCGTTTCAAAAAAAGAAATCAAAAACAAACTTCTTGATGAATGGTCAAATATCAAACGTTATATCACCCATCCAAAACTAGGCAAAGCCGCTTCGTTATTAGCGGATGGTCGTCCTCTTGTCGCTTCTAATAAAGTACTTGTTGTGGAATATCAATTACCAACAACCGCAGATAGAGGCAACCTAATCGAAAACCAAGAAGCTATTCAAAACGTTGTTGAAACAGTATTTGGTAGAAAGATGTTTGTCTACGCTGTTTCAAGAAAAGAATCTGTTAGATGTCAACAAAACTATATGAATAAATTACAAATCAGCAAATTGCCAAAAGCTGACACAGTGAACATTGAATACGAAGGAGAATAAAACATATGAACATGCAACAAATGATGGCGCAAGCCCAAAAAATGCAAAGAGAATTAAGAAAAGCACAAGCTGAATTAGCACAAAAGGAATTTGTCGTTTCTAAGGGTGGCGCAGTCACAGTTACCGTTCTCGGTAATAAAGAAATTAAATCAGTGAATATTGACGCTGATGCCTTTGATGCCGACAACAAAGAAATGGTCGAAGAAATGATTGCTTTAGCGATTAATGAAGCTTTGGAAAAAATTGAAGAAGAAAGCGAAGCCATTAATGAACGTATCACCGGTCAACGCGGAGGATTTGGCTTTTAATGGAAAAATTAAAAGCACTAGTTCGTTTAGAGGAATCTTTAGCGAAGCTTCCGGGTGTTGGTAGGCGTAGCGCGGAGCGTATGGCCTACGCGATGCTCAATATGGATGAGGAAGACTTACAAGAGTTTTCTGATGCCGCTAAAAACCTCAAACAATCAATACACGTCTGCCCTATCTGTGGATTCTTAGCAGAGGGTAAGAAATGTGAAATATGCGAAGATAACGACCGCGAACAAGATATTTTAATGGTTGTTTCATTTCCAAAAGATGTTATCGCTTTTGAAAACGCTGAAACTTACCATGGGTTATACCATGTATTGAATGGTGTTATCTCATTAGGCAAAGGCGGAAGCGTTGAAGATTTGAATATCAACGCACTTTTAGAAAGAGTTGGCAAGCAAGCCTTTAGAGAAGTGATTATTGCTACCAACCCTACTATAGAAGGGGAAACAACCGCTTTATACCTTGCCAAATTATTAGAATCAAAAGTCGGAAATGTTACTAGATTAGCCTATGGCTTACAAATGGGCGGAAATCTTGAATATACTGACTCATTGACTCTGTCAAAAGCCATTGAAGGTAGAAGAAAACTATAACGGAGGTATCTTATGTTTATCACAATCGAAGGACCTGAAGGTTCAGGCAAAACAACCGCAG
>CADCCA010000069.1 GCA_902799855.1 uncultured Erysipelotrichaceae bacterium
TGGCACTGATTGGTGTGTTATAGCGGTAAGATAAAAATTCAAATGAACCGACTTCGATATTTTCAGGAACGAGTTTTTTATTTTCAAGATATGGGGCTAAAAAATCCACAAATGGAACATCATTTTCCTTAAGGAAAGATTGCGCCATTGCGTTACACTCTTCCTGATCGAGTTTTTTAATAAATAAAGCATTAGAAAACGCGATGAATAAGGCTGACATTGCTTCGATTTCAATATCAGGGTAAGCATCTTTGAATAAGCGTTCCATAACGATGTAATGTCGTAAGGAACAGCCCACAATAGCGGATATGGTTTGTCGTTCTTCTTTACTGATATCGTTGTGCTTAAAAGCTTGTTTCAACGCGACAGAAAAAGGAACGTTTTCCGCGATGATTTTGTTTAAGATGTTTTTCGCTAGTAAATTAGCCGCCATAAAAATGTCTCCCGACTTTTAGTCGTGGAAGTTTTGGAAAATGTCACCGGTAAAGATTTCGTCTTCACCTTCGCCTTCTTCCATGTCTTCATAATCCTCCTCAGCAATATCAACGAGATTATCAGAATCAATGAAACGTGGATAAGACTCGTTAAGTTTGCTATAGCGATTGTCTTCGGAATAATAATAGAATTCCACTACTTTATTAATTGCGACATCGCCGATGCTTTCTAAGATTAGCTTCGCTACTTGATCTTGTAAGACTGAAACTTTCTTTGGAGCGTTAACATGAATAATGACATTCCAAGAAGTTTGTTCAACACCCTTATGAAAGACCATATTTTCAGGCGCCACAAAAAGAATTTCGTCTTCACTCAATTCGTAAAGTTTAGCGAGATTTGGTGTCATTTCACGTGATAATCTACCAACCACGAATTGATCTAGACCATAAATAGTAACTGTAATCATAAAAATATACCTCGTATTAACTATAATACAAAGAATACATTTTTTATACTAAAAATTGTATGGATCAACATTAACAAATAACTCGTATTGGTTGTTGCTAGCAAATAGTTCGAGCATTTTGTTTAGAATCTTTCTAGCTTTTTCTGGATTACGGTATTTAAGAAGGATGCTTCTAAGATGGAAACCCATATCCACAGGGATGTATGGGGTTGTCGGACCAAGTATTTGGGCCTCATCTAAAAATTCATCATTTAAGAAATCAACGATTTGATAAGTATTTTCAATGACTGATTCTTCGTTTCTCCCGCGCACAGTTACACTTGTTAAGTATGAATATGGAGGATAAAACTGTACCTTTCTCATTTCCATTTCTTTGCGATAGAAAAGTTCATAGTCTTGTCTTGCTGCAAAGGTAATAGCGTAATGAGATGGCATATATGTTTGAATAATGGCTAAACCTGGTTTTTCTTTTCTTCCAGATCGGCCTATTGCTTGTGTGATTAATTGAAACGCTCTTTCGTTGCTGCGGAAAGAAGGCATCGATAAACCGATATCCGCTAAAACGATACCAACTAAGGTCACATCTGGGAAATCATGGCCTTTGGCAATCATTTGTGTTCCGATTAAGATATTAGCCTCTTTCTTTCTAAAGGCTTCGATTGTCTCAGGAATCTTGGTTTTATTTTTAGCAGAATCACTATCTAGTCTCAACGTTTTAGCGCTGGGGAAAAGTCTTTCCACTTCTTCTTGGATTTTCTCTGTACCAAAGCCAGTTTTCAGGATATGTCTAGACCCGCATTCTGGGCACATTTCTGGAAATGGTTCAACGTAATCACAGTGATGACATTTAAGCATGTTATCACTCTTATGATAGGTTAAAGCAATGCCACATGTTGGACACTTAAATACGTAGCCACATTCACGGCAATTAACATGAGTAGAGAAGCCTCTTCTATTGATTAAAAGAATGGCTTGTTCATTCTTCGCTAAAGTTTGATGGATGGCATCCCTTAACGCGTGGGAGAAAATATAACTGTCACGATCGATATTTTTATAATCGAGCATGTTAACGATTTTCGTGGTTGGAAGTTTTTGATTATTGATACGCTTTTTCAAATAAAGCATATGGTAGACATTCTTTTGTCCTCTCGCTCTACTTTCTAATGATGGAGTAGCACTGGCAAATAACACTTTGGCGTGATTATATTTCCCACGCATAATAGCTACTTCTCTAGCGTGATAGAAAGGTAAAGTATCTTGTTTATATGATTCGGTATGTTCTTCATCTAAAATGATGAGACCAATGTTTTTTAAAGGAGCGAAAATCGCACTTCTAACACCGACAACAACACGGCATTCGCCTTTGGCGATTTTACGATATTCATCATATTTTTCCGCTGGTGTTAAATCGCTATGAAGAATAGCGACATTATCCTTAAAACGATGTAAGAAATATTCCACCATCATTGGGGTTAGGGATATTTCTGGAACAAGCATTAAAACGGATTTACCTTGGTTAAGAACTTGTTCTGATAAAGAAAGATAAACTTCGGTTTTACCACTACCGGTCACACCTTCTAATAAAAAGACTTGATCAGGCGATTCGTTGAACTCTTTGATAACTGATTTTTGGTCTTCAGTAAGCGCAGGTGGATTCTCATATTTATAATCAGGTATTTTTAACCTTCTCTTTTCTTCTTTTGTTATTTTAATTCTTCCTAATTCAAGAAGCTTATCAGCGACACTTTTTGATTTGATATCTCTTTTTAAAATGCGGCCTTCTTGCTTGATAAAACGAAGGATTTCAATTTGCTTATTAGTTAAGCCTTCTTCGTTATCCTCTTGTAATTCATAATATTGGTCATAAGCAATTTTAGGCGCTTTTAAAGATGACTTTCTCGGTGACAAAGAAGGTGGAAGCATCGCTTGAAGAACACTGATTTTAGGCGCTAGATAATAAGAAGATACTTCATCTAATAAAGATAATAATTCTTGATCTAATAACGGGGTTTGATCGATGATTGAGACAATTTCATTTAATTGATAGCCGCTTTCGTTTTGAATTTCTTCGATTGTTTTATTTGTTGCTTCAACATCAACCACATAGCCAACGATATCACGGTGATTAAAATTCACTAAAACACGGATACCTTTTTGGATCTTTTCTTTCCCTTTATAGACATAAGAAAAAGGACGGTTCAACGTGCGATTAGCGTATTCAATTAATACCTTAACTATTTGCATATATTACCGTCTTTATTCTGCATCAAATTTCTTGATTATGGAAACGATTTCGTCACCTGCGCGCTTAATTCTGTCGTTGAGAATGATAAAGTCATAATTTTTGGCTTTTTCCATCTCGCTTCTTCCTTTAGCGAGTCGCTTTTGAATCGTTTCTTCAGATTCAGATTTTCTCTTTCTAATTCTTTCTTCAAGTAGTCTTAATGAAGGCGGTTTTAGGAAGAAGGATATCACCCTATCATCTTTAACCTTCTTTAATACTTGTTCAGCACCGTTGATTTCGATTTCTAGAATGACGTTTTTGCCTTCGTTACGAAGCTTTTCAACATAACTCTTTGGAGTGCCGTATCGATTGCCAACAAACTCGGCCCATTCTAGGAAATTATCTTCATCAATGTTTCTTTGGAATTCTTCTTTAGAAACAAAATAATATTCCACACCATTGGTTTCAGTTGCTCTTGGTTCTCTAGTAGTCATGGAAATAGAAAAAACAAGGGGGAAGGCATGATGTTTCATAATGTATTTTCTAACAGTGCCTTTACCTACACCTGATGGACCACTAAGAATAATGAGCAAACCTTTTTTCATAGTAATTGTTTACTATTTTAGTGAATTACCTCACATTGTGCAACTTTTTATATTTAATTTTGCTATGATGTTAGAGATGAATTATTACTCTGTATCTTCATTTAAAGCTGTTGTTAATGAATTACGTGAAAAAGTCATTGGCTGTAAGATTAACAATATTACAGTCATTAATTCTCACGATTTTTTGTGTACTCTATCAATGATTAAAAATGAGAAGTTATTGATCTCGCTTAATCATCAACATCCATTTTTATCTTTAATATCCGTTAATGAGACAATTCCCACGATTATGGGTAAACTTAATGAACTCCTCAGAAAAGTCTTAAAGGAAGCTTATATTGTGGATTTAGAGTTAATTAATGATGATCGTATCATTCATATGGTCATTCAAAAGGCTAATGACTATTATGAGAAAGTTGTCTCACATGTTTATTTAGAATGCATTCCTCAAAGAGCGAATCTCGTGTTCGTTAATGAAGATAACCATATCACTAACGCTTTACATTATTCGCCGATTACATCTAATAGACCGATACTTAATGGCTTAGTGTATGAACTTCCTAGCCATAATAAAATGAACGAAGAGAATGAACTTCCTTCTTTAGAAGAAATTAAAAAACAGGCAGTTAAGTATTACCAAGAAGCAATTAACGTTCATAAAAAAGAAAAGTTCACTCCTTTATATCGCTATATCAAAACTCGTATCAAATCTTTAAATAAAAAGAGCGTGGTTTTAACTAATGAAATAAATGAGGCAAGTAAGCATTTGAACGACGCAGAGATTGGTAATAACTTATTAGCATTCCAATATGAAAAAGAATACTTAGATGAATATCTTAAAGATAACAATATCTCACTAGATAAAGATAAATCTTTAGTGGATAACGCTAATCAATATTTTAAGAAATACAAAAAGAGCAAACGCACGATTGAAATGGCTAAAATTGAATTAGAAAAAGCCAAACAAGAAAGCGAATATTTAGAATATCTTTCTTCCGCTTCTAAATATATGAACGATGATGAG
>CADCCA010000070.1 GCA_902799855.1 uncultured Erysipelotrichaceae bacterium
CGTAATTCGATCTCTTCTTCATCGCTTTCTTTTCTTAAATGATAATTGACATGAGCGACCGCAAATCTATAACCTTCTTTTAATAACATATCAAATAAGGCCATGGAATCTGGTCCAAAGGAACAGGCTAATAAATATTTTTTGTTTTTATCGAGATTAAGCATCGCTATTCACCTTCTTTGTTAACACTTCTTTATATACTGGATATTCTCTTTTAAATCTTTCTTCAAAGGATATTTCAACGATCAAGACTCTATTACCTAAATGCAATTCTAAAACATCACCTGCTTTGACTTCGCTTGATGGTTTAGCTACTCTATCATTGATCATAATACGACCGCGTTCCGCTAGTTCTTTGGCGACTGTTCTTCTTTTGATTAATCCAGACTGTTTTAAAACAAGGTCTAATCTCATACTATACTATTTCCTTTGCGACAAAATGTTTTTGTATTTCTAAAAGACTTTTGAGAATGCTCTCTAAATCAGAAATCCATTTCTTTCCTTTTGAAAGAAGAATTTTAAAGACATTATTAGCATAACTTATTTTCACAAAAGCTAAAAATGGAATTAATGCTTCAAAGAGAATATTACCTATTCCTTTGATGTTTATGTAATCATCGCCAAGTAATATTTCGACGAATTTATTCTTTTCTTCAAGTTTTAAAACGTGAGCGTCTCTCACCAATAAATCGATATTGCGTTTAGTGAATAACGCTTCAACTTCTTCCGGTAATCGACCATAGATATCTCTGGTCTTTTCTTTAATGAGTAAAAGATCTTCGGTAGATGGAGCGTGCAAGATATCTTGATATAGTTCAATCTTATCGCCCTCTTTAGCGTAACTATTTGGAATATAGGCATCGACATGTAGGATTGGATTGAATTCAACTTTTTCTTCTTCTTTTTCCACACCCTCCATCTTTTCTTTAATGGATTCGTTAAGGAGTTTGATATACATATCTAAACCAATGGAATCAATGAAGCCAGCTTGTTCTGGTCCTAAAATATCACCAGCACCTCTAATCATTAAATCTCTTTGAGCGATTTTATAACCACTACCGAGTTCAGTGAAATCTTGCAAGGCTTTTAATCTCTTCTGAGCTTTTTCATTTAAGACTTTATATTCGCTATACATTAAGTAAGCATAAGCAATACGATTTGATCTACCAACACGTCCTTTGATTTGATAAAGCTGAGATAAGCCATAGTTTTCACTATCCTCAACAATAATCATATTAGCGTTAGGAACATCGATACCATTTTCAATAATGGAGGTGGACACTAAAACATCAATTGAACCATCGTAGAAACGCATCATCACATCTTCAATATCTTCTCTATCCATCTTGCCGTGCGCTACACCAAAAGAGACATTAGGCATCATCTTTTGTAAAGTGGCCACTCTGTTATATAAAGTTGCGACATTATTATGTAAGAAGAACACTTGTCCGTTTCTTCCTAATTCTCTTTCGATTAATTCTTTAACAACATCCATCTTAAATGGAGTGACGTATGTTTGGATTGGCATTCTATCTTGTGGAGGAGTGTCAATCTTTGACATGCTTCTAACACCGATTAAAGAAATTTGTAATGTACGAGGAATTGGTGTCGCTGACATTGTTAAAACATCAATGTTATTCTTTAATTCTTTGATTCTTTCTTTTTGTTCAACACCAAATCGTTGCTCTTCATCGATAATTAATAAACCAAGCTCTTTAAAGTGAATATTTTTAGAAAGTAAGCGATGCGTGCCTATGATTAAGTGGGCTTTCCCTTCTTCAATCATTGTGATGAATTTCTTTTGTTCTTTAGGTGGAATGAGTCTAGAAAAGACTGCGATATTGACATCGAAATTCGCAAAGCGCTTCATCGCTAGTTCATAGTGTTGTCTTGCAAGTAAGGTGGTTGGGCATAGAATTGCGACTTGCTTACCAGAAAGAATGGCTTTGAATGCCGCTCTAAAAGCAACCTCGGTTTTACCAAAGCCAACGTCGCCACATAAAAGCCTGTCCATTGGAGCAGGGGCTTCCATATCGCGCTTAATTTCATCAAGGGCTCTTTGCTGATCTCTTGTTAATGGGAATTCAAATTCATTTTCGAATGCTTCTTGGAATTCATCATCTTCTTGGAAAGCAAAACCTTGGACTTTACTTCTTTCTACATATAATTGCATTAAGCGTTCTGCTAAATCGTTAACTCTAGCTTTGACTTTCTTTTTAGTGTTTTCCCAGTCTTTACTATGGAGATGGCTCAATCGAGGAGTCATACCTTCTTTACCGAGATATTTTCTAACTAATTGGAATTGGGCTAATGGAACGTAGAGGAATTCATTGCCCCAATAAGCAATTTTTAAATAATCTTTATGGACACCTTCGACTTCTAAAGTTTGTAAGGCAATAAACTGACCAATACCTTGGTATTCATGGACAACATAATCGCCAGGTTCGAGCTCTTCATAGCTTCTTAAGATTGTCGCTTCTTTGAAGCGGTTATCAAACCTTGCTGTTCTAATCTTTTCGTTAAATAATTCAGCACTTGTTAGATAAACAATCTTTTCATCAGTTAAGACAAAACCACTGTTGAGGTTGATTAAACTAATACCGATATGATTGGCCTTTGGTAAATTGAAAGAGTCCACTAATTGATATTTGATGTGATGGAAATCTAATAATTGTTGGATAGTAAAGATATATTCTTTGTTATTTAAGGCCAAGACGATTTGATATGATTCATTTAAGTAGGATTGAATGATATTTATCGCGTCGTTAGCTTTGCTAGCCTGAAATGGGACATTTTTAACACCATATGTAATAGCGTCAGGTGAATCAATTAATGATGATGTAGTAATGCAGTTATGGGAATCCACTAAGCGATTAAGATTTTGATATATCTCTAAACGTGGTAATGCTTTTCCATTCTCATATAGTTCACTTAAATACATATGTGAATCATTTCCTAATATGTTAAAGGAACTATTGATAGCAGGAAGATCTACTAAAATCTTTGTGAAATTAGCACAGTAATCAAAAATGGAATAATGATTTTCAGTTAAGAATCCATAGTATTTATAAAGGCTTTCGTCAATTGCACCTTCGCTTAATTTAAAGGCTAAATCATCTACCGTGTCCCTTAGTTTTTCAAATTCACTATAAGAAAGGACGTCTTGTTCTTTTTCTAAAGCGGCATATATTTTTTCGCTTCCCACCGCTTTTTCTTTATCAGACAAAAGAATATCTGTCGCCGGTAAAATGGTGACATTTTCAATCATTTTAATTGATGTTTGTTTAGCGATATCAAAGTATCTAATGCTTTCAATTTCATCATCAAAGAATTCGATACGGACTGGATATTCATTGTTAACAGAGAAGATATCTAGAACATCACCTCTAATAGCGAACTGTAATGACTGATCAATTTTATTAACTAAGGAATAGCCATCAGAAGTGAGTTTCTTTTTAATGTCTAAAATATTGTAATGACCACCCACTTTTAAAGAGAATGTTTGTTCCTTAAAAAGATCTGGGCTTGGTAAATAACGTAAAGCACTAGATAAATTAGCGACAACGATAACATTCTTTCTTTTTAATATCTCATCTAAAACATACAAACGATGTGCAGACATTTCTTTAGATTGGGCAATCGTTTCGGCGCGGATTAATTCATCGCTTGGGAATAACAAAACATCATCCTTAGAAAGGAACGACACTAATGAAGAATATATTTTTTGTGCTTTGAAAAGATTAGATGCAATTAGTAAGTATGAACCTTTGTTGAGACGATAGTTTGAAGCCACCAATAAGGCGATACCATTATTATCATCAACGACAAAATGCCCCTTTTTCCTTTCAAGGAGGGGGGTAACATTATTGGATTTGAGTTTTTCGAAAAGGTTCAAACAACCACCTCTTAGTTATAGTTGTTCATCGCCCGATCAAAATCAGACTTCAGCATCTCCTTTAACGCTTTAACGGCATTTTCAATCGCTTCATCAATCAAAGGCTTTTCATCTTTTAATGGCTTTGATAGGACAAAATCAACATTGTCCCATTCTCCTGGTTCACCAATTCCGACTCTAATGCGCTTGATTTGATCAGTTGATAAACAATCAATAATGTTTTGCATGCCCTTATGACCACCAGAAGAACCTTCTTTACGAAGTCTAATTCTGCCTGGTTCTAAAGCCATGTCATCAAAAACTACCACAACATCTTCAATAGCAATCTTGAAATAATGGATTACTTCTTGAACCGCTGTGCCAGAAAGATTCATGTAAGTTGTTGGTTTAAATAGTATCACGTCCTCGTTAAAAATCTTGCCTCGACCCATTAAGCCATGAAAGACTTCCTTGTCGACATCGATTTGTGCTTGGTCGCTTAAAAGATCAATCGCCATGAAACCCATGTTATGACGAGTGCCTTCATATTTCTTACCAGGATTGCCTAAACCAACAATTAATTTCATAAATCTTGCTTGATAATTATACCAACTATGTAAATAAAAGCATATTTATTTCATAAAATAAGTAGCGTATACTCTTGAATGTATGAAAGTTAAAGAATGGTTTAGAAGATTCTTTGCCGGTATGGCAATTGGTACAGGCGCTGCTATCCCAGGTGTTTCTGGCGCAGCTTGCAGTATTAATTCCAATTCTCCTTGGTGTTTTATTAGCGGTTGGTATTTGTATTGTTTTATTCCACTTGGCATTTAGACACTTAATGTTTGTCTTAATGTGTTTATTTGCGGGTTTCTTAATCGGTTCATTCCCTGGCATTACTGATGAAGTTAAGGGTGAGAAGATTACTAAAAAAGCAATCATCTTAATCGTTATCGGGTTCATCTTTGTTATCGTTCTTGGTGTGCTTAGTGTTGTGGTCGGTGTAAACGGCTTTAGCGTTGCTGGTTTATTTGCTGATCCAATACCATGGTGGCTATATTTAGTTTTAATTCCGGTTGGTGCGGTTGCGGCAGTAGCGTTAACTGTTCCAGGTTTATCGGGCTCATTAATCCTTCTAATCATCGGTTTTTACCGTCCACTTGTTGATAACGCTGAAGCATGGGCGAAGGCCACATTACAAGGCAACTTTAGTCATACATTACCTTTGCTTGGTGTCATTGGCACATTCGCTATTGGATGCTTAATCGGTGTCGTTGTTGTTTCTAAGATTATGAACATTCTTCTTAAGAAATGGAGAAAAGAAACATTCTACACAATCATTGGTTTTATCGCTGGTTCTGTATTTGTTTTATTCTTCAACCTTGAAATATTTAAT
>CADCCA010000071.1 GCA_902799855.1 uncultured Erysipelotrichaceae bacterium
TCTTTATCGACATACATTTTCATATTTTCATATTGCTCAGTAATATCAACTTGGATCTTGGCTTTTGGATATTTATTAATGAGTTCATCTCTGATTTGAAGGATACGTGCATCTAATTTCTCAAGGTTTTCACGAGAGAAGTTTCTAAGAATCGCCACCAATTCAGCCTTCTCACTAGTGCCGTTAACACTGGTTAAATGCCAATAGCCTTCATCAGCGTAAAATGGTGTTTCTTTTTGTGGCAAAGCATTGATAAATTCTGCTTGAAGTTGAAGAGCGTTAATTAAAGTGTTCTTACCTTCGCCTGGGTGAACGGCCACGCCATCAATCTTCACTTTTAATTGTTGAGCATTGAAGTTTTCGATAGCGATTTCATCAATCGCACCGCCATCAACAGTAAAGGCGTAATCAGCTTTCATCTTTTCTAAAGAGAAATGCTTTGGCCCTTCACCGATTTCTTCATCAACTGTAAAAGCAATGGCTAATGGGTGATGCTTAACATTAGGATTGTTCTTAATATAATCGAGGACACCCATAATAATCGCGATGCCCGCTTTATCATCTGCGCCTAGTAGTGTATTTCCATCGGTAACAACTAAATCATGACCCACTAAAGATTTCATTTTTGGGAATTGCTTTAACGAAATGGAATATTCATCGTTAAGTTTGATATCGCTTCCATCCCATTTATTAATAATTTGAGGATTAACGTTTTCATCGGTTACTTCTAAAGCGGTATCGATATGAGCGTTTAGTCCAATGACATCACCCTCACCATCTAAGTGAGCGTAGACGATGCCATAATCATCCATATAAGCATCATCTAAACCAAGTTCTTTTAATTCTTTAACTAGTAGTCTAGATAAGTTCTTTTGCTTTTCTGTAGAAGGAGTGGTTCCAGTATTCTCATCCGCTTGTGTATCGATTTTCGCGTATCTAATAAATCTTTCAATGTTCTTGTTCATATTGCAGACCTCTTGCCCCAATATTATATATTGTTATTATTAATTTATTATAGTTTTTTCTTGCCAAGTGCATGGCAGTTAAGGAAAATATTGGTATGAAAGAAGAAATTGAAGTTAAAAGAAAAGTGTTCACAGTCGTCGAACAAATGGGTGAACACTCCTATAAAGTTGAAAGAAAAGGACAATATTTCTTTTTAAAGAAATTTGAAAATGACGACGCTAAATTTGATGCATTTTGTGAAGCAGAACACCAACTCAGAGTGTCTGGTGTCACTAATATCTTTATGATAAGAAATTAAAAATCGCAGTAATCGAATATGTGGAAGGTGATACCTGCCTAGCGGCCCTCCTTGGAGGAGAACTCCCAGAAAATATCATCGAATTATTATTTAAAACATTCTGGTATGCAAGAAACGATCGTCTAGCTCTAGATTATCGCCCAGATAATTTTGTTTATTCCTATGGAAAACTCTATTATCTTCCATTCACCGTTAGTAGATTTAAAGATAAAGAATCATTTATTCAAAACGATATTAGATTATGGTTCTTCACTAAAGAGTTTGTGAATTATTGCCATGAAAAAGGCATCGATGCTGATCCAAAACATATCAAGAGTGATTATGAAATAAACAAAACCATCGCCTTAGTGACGGTTAAGTACTATAGATAGGGGATTACTATGGCTAACAAAACAAAAAACCGTGTCAGCTGCAGAAGCTATAGTGAAAAGAAAGTTTCTTTGAAGAAAGTCTTAGAAATCGCCGAAGCAGGTAAGTTCGCTCCTAGTGGTAAAAATAGACAAATCGCTAATATCTATGTCGTTAATTCCAAAAGATATGTCGAGAAATTACGTGCCTTATCCTTAAAGGAACTCAATAGAGACTGCATGTATGGCGCCAGAACCATTATCTTAGTGGCGGGCCCAAGAGATGATTTCTTCACACCGCAAGATTGTTCATGTGTTTTAGAGAACATGTTTGTAGCCGCTAATGCGTTAAAAATTGCTTCATGCTGGATTAATCAATTCGACGATTTATTCCAAAGCAAAGATGGCTTAAAAATCAAAAAATCTTTGGGTATTCCAGAAGATTATCGCATTGTTGGTTCCTGTGCTTTAGGCTATCCAAGTGATGGTATTTTTCCACCTGTTAAAAATAGAAAAGATGACTTTATTAAAGTCTTATAATGTAATTTCATCGTAAGAAAGTCATATCTTTTGAGCATAATTATTGTTTTAAGAATTCTAGTTTGTTGCTAGATTTTAAGTGTACTTACAGGAGACAACATCATGAAAAAAGTAGTTACTAATCCATATCTACCAAATTTTGAGTACGTTCCAGATGGTGAACCACACGTTTTTAACGGACGTGTTTATGTTTATGGTTCTCACGATCGTTTCGGAAGTACCGGTTTCTGTTTAAACGACTATATCACATGGTCTGCTCCAGTCGATGATTTATCCGATTGGCGTTTCGAAGGTGTGATTTGGAAGAAAACAGATGACCCATTAAACAAAAGAAAAACACAATTCTATGCTCCAGATGTTTGCCAAGGTCCAGATGGCAGATTCTATATTTATTATTCTCCAGCCCCAGGCTTCACCAAAGGTTCATGGGTTATCCGCTGCGCTGTCAGTGATAGTCCAGCTGGTCCATTCAAGTTCCACGGTAAAGTTGACTTAAGCAAATGGCAAAAGAGCTATGCTCCATTTGACCCAGCCGTCTATGTTGAAGACGGTCACGTCTATTTATATTATGGTTCCGCTTTATTCTATCCAGTCATTGGCTTAAGCGCGAAAAAGATTCTCGGTGGTGCGGTTGTTGAACTCGATCCAAAAGATATGTTAACAGTCATCACTGAACCAATTACCACAGTTCCATCCATTCAAAACGATAAGAATAAAGAATATGGTATGCATGCCTTCTTTGAAGCTAGCTCAATGCGTAAATTCAAAGGCAAATACTATTTCATCTATTCCTCACAAGCTGGTCACGAATTATTCTACTGTATCGGTGATTCACCAATGGGCCCATTCAGAAAAGGTGGTACCTTAGTGTCCAATGGTGATATCGGTTTAGGCGATGCGGTTGATCCAAAATCCGCTGTCGACTTCACTGGTAATACCCATGGTTCCATGGTTGAAGTTAATGGTAAATACTATGTATTCGCCCATAGACAAACCAATAAATGTCAATTCTCCAGACAAGGTTTCGCTGAAGAAACATTCATCGAAGAAGATGGTTCCATCAAACAAGTTGAAAGAACATCACAAGGTTTGTATGGCAAACCATTACCAGGCAAGGGCGAATACTTTGCTTCCATCAACTGCGGCTTAAGAGCCAAGAACGGTAATAGATTCTATGGCGTCTTCAAATTCGGTCATGGTAAAGAACCATTCTTAACTCAATCCGGCAAAGATAGAGAAGAAAATCCAGATCAATACGTCAAGAACTTCAATGATGGTTGCTCCATCACCTATAAATACTTTGACTTAAGAGAAACAAAATCATTCGGTATCCAAGCCAATGGTTCCGCTCAAGGTAAACTCATCATGAATTATGGTGATAAAGAAGCTATTCAAGAAGTCAACATGAAGAACGAAAACAAAGTCATCGAATTCCCAATCGAAAACGGTGGCGAAAAAGATAAAGTTGTCTTCCGTTATGAAGGTAAAGGCGCTCTTGATTTAACAAAGTTAATTCTTAAGTAGTTATCAAAAATAAAGACACAGTCGAAAGGCTGTGTTTTTTGTTTGTTATTATAATAACCTTCTAATATAATTATTTAGCAATGAAAAACTTTTGGTTAGAAATTAAACACATCGATAAACAAACAGGCGCTAGATATGGTATCCTTCACACTCCACACGGAGATTGCGAAGTACCAATGTTTATGCCTGTTGGTACTTTAGCAACTGTTAAAACCTTATCTCCAGAAGAATTAAAGGAAATGGGGGCTGGTACAATTTTAGGTAATACATATCACCTTTCCATTAGACCTGGCGCTGATATAGTCGCTAAAGCTGGTGGTCTCCACAAGTTTATGAATTGGGATGGACCAATTCTCACAGATAGTGGTGGCTTCCAAGTCTTCTCTTTAGCGGAAAATCGCAAAATAAGCGAGGACGGTGTTGAATTTAAGAACCATTTAAACGGTGATAAGTTATTCTTCTCACCAGAAGTTTCCATTGATATTCAAGAAAAATTAGGCGCTGACATTGCGATGTCTTTTGATGAATGCATCCCTTGGCCAGCTGATTATAATTACTGCAAAAAATCAACCGAAAGAACACTTAGATGGGCTAAGCGTGGTTTAGATGCTCATAAAAGAGAAGACCAAGCCTTATTCGGTATTGTTCAAGGTGGAGATTATGAAGATTTAAGAAAGATGTGCGCCGAAGAATTAGTGAAAATGGATTTTCCAGGCTATTCCATCGGTGGTACATCAATCGGTGAACCAAAGGATAAATTCTTTGAAATGGTAGAATACGCTATTAAATATCTTCCAGAAGACAAGCCAAGATATGTCATGGGTATTGGTTCAATCGATTACATCTTAGGCAGTATTGCTCGTGGTGTTGATATGTTTGACTGTGTCTTACCAACTAGATTAGCGAGACATGGTGCGCTTATGACATCATCTGGTCGCGTTAATATCAAAAACGAAAAATATAAAGAAGACTTCACTCCTTTAGACAGTAAATGCGATTGCTATTGCTGTAAGAACTACACAAAAGCATATTTAAGACATTTATACATTTGTGATGAAACATTTGGTAAGAGACTAATGTCCATCCATAACGTGAGATTCTTAATCAAATTAGTGGAAGAGGCTAGAATCGCGATTAAAGAAGATCGCTTTGGCGATTTCATGAAAGAAAAACTCGCGGAATTTGGTGATGAAAGAGGATTCTAATGAATATTAATTTATTTGATTATTATCTTCCTGAGGAATTAATTGCCCAAAGGCCATCAGATAAAAGAGATCATTCTCGTCTTTTGCTCGTTAATAGAGAAACACATACCTACGAAGATAAACATTTCTATGACATCATCGATTATCTTCACGAAGGTGATGTTTTAGTGAGAAATAACACTAAAGTTATTCCTGCTAGATTATTAGGCATTAAAGAAAAGACTGGAGCGCACTGTGAACTCCTTCTTTTAAAGCAATTAGAAGGCGATAATTGGGAATGCTTAACTAGACCTGCTAAATCACTTAAAGTCGGCGCTAGAGTGGATTTTGGTGAAGGAAAACTCATTGCAGAATGCATTGAAGAAAGAGAAGAAGGACTACGTGTCTTTAAATTCATCTATGAAGGTATTTTCTTAGAAGTCTTGGACCAATTAGGTAAAATGCCTTTACCACCATATATTGCCCAGCAATTATGCTCGAATGATAGATATCAAACTGTCTACGCTAAATACGAAGGAAGTGCGGCTGCTCCTACAGCAGGTTTTCACTTTACCGAAGAGTTATTTGAAAAATTAAAAGCCAAAGGCGTCGAAGTAGTGGATGTCACTCTTCATATCGGCCTTGGTACATTTAGACCAGTAAAAGTCGAAGACACTAAAGACCACGTCATGCATAGTGAAGTCTATGAAATGAGTGAAGAATCCGCCAATAGATTAAACAAAGCCAAAGCGGAAAATAAACGCATCATCGCGATTGGTACCACCTCAGTAAGAACCTTAGAAGCTAACTATTCTAAGTATGGTTGCTTTAAACCTACAAGAGAATCAACTAATATCTTTATTGAACCAGGTTATAAATATAAAACAATTGATGCTTTAATCACTAATTTCCACTTGCCAAAATCAACTTTAATTATGTTAGTCTCTGCCTTCATGGGAAGAGAATTTACATTAGATATTTATAAGCACGCTGTAGAAGAAAAATATCGCTTCTTCTCATTTGGCGATGCGATGTTCATTTATGGAAGAAACAAAGATTAATTACAACAAAGAATTCGAGAAAGAAATCAAGCATATCCTCACTCTTTCTCATAAACCAAAACTCTTATTACATGTCTGCTGTGGTCCTTGTTTTACTTATCCATATACAATGATCAAAGACTATTTTGATATTACGATTATTTATAACAATTCCAATATTTATCCAGAAGAAGAA
>CADCCA010000072.1 GCA_902799855.1 uncultured Erysipelotrichaceae bacterium
TAGAAAAACATCTCTTCGGTATTAACCTTATTTTCTAAAAATTGCACATCATCAAATAAGAGGACATCGACAGTGGAAAAGAAGTCTTTCATTGTTTCTGAACCCTTCTCACCTTTGACGAATTTTACATACTCATCAACGAACTCGTTAGCGTTGATATATAACACTTTTGCGCCTGGCTTACTGACTGTTCTAATGTAGTTACCAATAGCGTGTAATAAGTGAGTTTTACCTAAACCAGAATTGGAATAAATGAATAATGGATTGAAAACCGCACCTGGTTTTTTAGCAATCATTGTCGCAGCGCGGTATGCTTCTTTATTGAATTCACCTTCAACAAAGGATTCAAAAGTTAAATTGGATTTTAATTCAGCATCTTTGAAGAATACTGTTTCTTCGCTTTTAGCCTTGTTAACACCAAAAGCGGTATTGCTTTTAGCAATATCTTCCACTAATTTAAATTCAAAACGACAGTGTTGTTCGGTAATGTCGTAGAAGGCTTCTTTAATTAATTCTATATATTTAGAGGAGAGTAATCTTTGTGATGTGAGGTCCTTAACCACGACTGTCACTAAGTCTCCTTTGATGTCATGAATATAGGTACGAGAGAAGAAAGAATCAAATATTTGTCTTTCGTCGAGCCTTTGATCTATTAGCTCTAATGTTTGTTCCCACATACGGGAGATCTCTGATACTGAATTATTCATAACGTTTCCACCTGTTTTCGTGTCACCTATTATAAAATAATTCACATTCGTTTTGTATGCGAATTTGCGCGAAAATAAGTTTTCCACATCAATCCCCATAGAATTGTAACTATAGTGAGTTTTCCACATTTCCACATCTTCAAAATTGTGGATAAGTTTTCCACTTTTCAACAGCCTGTGGATATGTGGATTACTGACTTTTTCTACTCACGCTTCCATTATTTTTGACAAAATCGCGATTGTGAATAACTCAAATAAAACCACATTTTGTTGACATTTATTAATAAATGCTATTAAACTTATCTCGCTATGTAAGGAGGTTTCTTTTATGAAAAGAACATATCAACCAAGTAAAATTAAACATCAACACAAGGCTGGATTCCGTGCTCGTATGAAATCCGCAAATGGTCGTCGCGTTCTTGCTCGTCGTAGAGCTAAAGGCAGAAAAAAATTAGCTGACTAATCAGAGGAAGATTATGAAAGTTATTAATCGTATTAAAGCAAGTGATGACTTTGCTCTAGCGATTAAAAAAGGCAGAGCGCAGCGTAACCAATCGTATGTCATCCATTATCGCCCAAACGAATTTAACTATGTAAGAGTGGGCATTTCTGTTTCTTCTAAACTGGGTAACGCTGTTGTTCGCAATCTTGTCAAAAGACAAATTAGATCAATGTGTGATTCATTGATCGACTACAATTCTCAATCATTGGACATTGTTATCGTTGCTAAAGCAAATTTCCTAGATCGTTCGTATGACGATAACAAACAATCACTGAAAGAATTATTCAATTTTTAGATAGGACTTATTAAATGAAAAAAAGAACAAAACTAACATTAGGAGGCATTGCGTTATTCGCTGGTGCCATTCTACTCTCTAGTTGTACCGCTTCATTTTGTTCAAATCTTGATAAAGCTCATATCCTTTACGCTTTTGATTACGGTGTAAGTGATTATTATGATCACGATGTCACTAACGCAGAAACAGGCGTAACCGCGTATCGCGCTATCGAAGGTAATGATAACGTCTGGTATGTGGCTAAACCACAAACAAGTACTGCTAGTGGCATTGGTAAAACCAAAGCCGACGCTATTAAAGCGGGTTTTGCACTACCATCACTTAATTACTACATCGAATTAGATAAATTGGTTTTAAACAAAGCTTTAGGGGCATATGGCAAAACAAACCTTGCCGAAGTTACTTATCAAGATGCTATTAATGCTTTAGATGACTATGGTTATTTAAAGTTCTACACAAACACTGATGGTGCAAAGCTTTGGGACAACTGGACCAATTTAAATCAAGAGATTAAAACTAGTATCCAAAAAGGTACTAGTACTTTAACGTTAGATGATTTACCATCTAATGACTATTTAAAATTATATCAAAAGGATATGAATGGCCTTATCGCTACATATCGTTCCTGTCTCGCAATCACTACTGATGATTATGGTTACTACGGCTATGCCGGTGGTACTGAATATCGTCAAAACAAAGTAAAGGTTGAAATTGAAGCCAAGAGTTGGAATTATGCCTGGAAGAAAGGCTTCGCTGAAGGCTTATTAGTCTATCCAATTGGCTGGCTCACAGAATCTTTAATTAAAACCTTTAAAAATGGTGGTGTTGCTGGTGGTTTAGCACAGTTGTTAGGTATCTTCGCAATTACCTTTATTGTGAGAACATTAATGTTATTCATTACTATCAAACAAACCACTACATCCGCCAAGATGCAGGCCTTACAACCAGAAATGGCTAAGATTCAAGCTAAGTATCCAAACGCTAATACAAATAACTACGAGAAACAACAACAAGCAGCGGATATGCAAAGACTTTATAAGAAGTACAAGATTAATCCTCTTGCCACTCTCTTACCAATGCTTATTCAATTCCCTGTCTTCATCTGTGTTTGGAGTGCTTTACAAGGCTCTGCATACATTTCCTCAGACTCATTCTTAAACATGCACTTATCTGATCCAATTAATACCGTGTTATTCAATGGTGCTAACTGGGCTAGTGGTGGTGCTGTTACAGCGCTCATCTTATTCTTATTAATGGCAGCTGCTCAAATCGTTTCCACTCTTCTTCCACAATGGATTCAAAAGAAGAAACGTAAGAAAGTTGCTAACTTAGGTAAGAACCCAGCGCAATCTCAACAACAAAGCCAAATGAAAATGTTCACCTATATTATGATGGCTATGATTATTTTCATGGGCTTCACTTTAGTGAGTGCCATGGTTGTTTACTGGTTTGTCGGTGCTTTATTCTCCATCGTTCAAACCTTAGTGGTTGAAAAAATCACATCAAATAGAGCCAAAAAGAAAGGTAGATAAATAGTATGAAACAATATACTGGAAAAACCGTCGAAGAAGCTCTTCAAGCCGCTGCTACAGAAACCGGCGTTGAAGTTGATGAATTAATTTACATCGTCTCCGATAAAAGAAAAGGTTTATTTGCTAAGAAAATCGTTGTCGAAGTCTATGACTTAGCTGATGTCATTAGATTTGCTGAAGATTATATCTTAGGTGTTGTTGATGCCTTAGAAATCGAAAGCACAGTTAATACAAAATTAGATGACCAAGTCATCAGAATCACAATCGATTCTACACACAACCCAATCTTAATCGGTAGAAATGGTAAGACATTACAAGCTCTTAACGAATTAGTGAAATTAGCGGTTAGCAATCACTTCCATAAGAGATTCAGAATCTTACTTGATATCAACGGTTATAAAGATAATAAATATGGTCGCTTAGTGCGTATGGCAAGAAGATTAGGTCATGATGTGCAAAAGACAAAAACAACTTACACATTTGATCCAATGCCAGCGGATGAAAGAAGAGCGATTCATAACGCATTAAACAATATGCCAAACGTCAGAACCGAATCAATCGGTGAAGGCGCACAAAGACAAGTTCAAATCATTTACGTTGAATAAAAATAAATAACACCCTTTAGGGTGTTTTTTGCAGGATTATGTTTGAAACAATTGTTGCTTTAGCCACCGCTCCTATCAAAAGCGCATTAGCCATCGTGAGATTATCTGGCGATGATGTTTTAGACGTGGTTTCTAAATGCTGCAGTAAAGATTTAAGAGATATTAAAGAACGTACAATTCTTTATGCTTCTATCGTTGATAAGGGTGAAAAAATCGATGATGTTGTCCTCTTAGTCTATAAAGGACCTAAGTCATTTACTGGTGAAGATAGTGTGGAAATCATTTGCCATGGTTCACCGCTTATTTCCAAACAAATAATTGAGACGTGTATGCAAAATGGGGCAAGAATGGCCACGAATGGTGAGTTCTCTAGCCGTGCATTTATGCATAATAAAATTGACTTAGTGCAAGCTGAAGCAATTAACGATGTTATTAACGCCACTACTAAAGAAGCAAAGAAGTTAAATCTTTTATCTTTAGATGGTCAAACAAGTGAATTATTAAAACCAATTAAAACCAAATTAGCGGATCTTCTCGCTTTAATTGAAGTAAACATTGATTATCCAGAATATGAAGATATTGAAGTCGCTAATAAGGAAAAAGTTGTCGAATACGCTGATGATTTAGTTAATAGAATTAATTTATTAATTAGTGATGGTGAGAAAGCTCAAATCATTAACGAAGGTGTCAAAGTCGCTATTGTCGGTAAACCAAATGTTGGTAAATCCTCTTTATTAAATGCCTTTTTAGGGGAAGATAGAGCCATTGTTAC
>CADCCA010000073.1 GCA_902799855.1 uncultured Erysipelotrichaceae bacterium
TTAAGTTATCGACAACACCACTATCAAAGATAACGTCGGTCATGTCTCTTACATAACCAATTTCTTCTTCCCACTTCACATCGCTTAAATCGATTAATCTACCCGGGACATATTCATTCAAAAGATCGCTATTTAAGGCTACTTCCACGATGATTGGAAGAGCATATTGAATCATGGCGGAATTGATAACAGCGTCAAAAGCTTTACCGGTGATTTCTTTGGTAATTAAAGAACCGATATCGATGACTGTTTCACCATCTTTTGTAGTAATAGCACCAGCACCATTAGCGGCTAAATTGATAATGTTAACAATTTCTCTAACGACATTAATTGTGTAATCACCGCTTACTCCTGCAGTTAAAGCATCAAATAAACGGGCATCATAAGTCATGCCGTTTTTATCAACGGTCCAGTTGAATAAGACTTTAGCGAAGATGGAATTATCGTAAGCGTTAACAAAGTTACCGACATTAACAAGCATTTCATTATCGCTTTTTTCAGCCACTTCATTGCGTTGATAGGCTTGGTTTACCGAATTCACCACTGCAGTGAATGGGGTCATAAACATGAATGTGACCATCAAAAAGGTGACAGCGGTTTCTGCTAAACCAAGCCATCTCATCTTGATTCTTCTTCTGGCGATCTTTGGTACGAGGTTTTTGAAAACTAGTATCCAAGATAAGAAACAGAAAAGATTGCCCAATGTGACAATCAATAGCATGTCCACTAAAACGAGGCCAACTTTTAAAACCGAATTAACAAACGCTATAGCGAAGTTAGCAGCGCTGGCTTCTGAAACGGAAACGTTATATAGCAAATAGATGCCTTTGACGTATTCTGTGAAAGTTTCTTTAACACTCGTAATAGGAACGTAATAGGTCAATGTTTCTCCATCAACTACTCGAGATGCATAAAATGACCCTTTTATAAAATTCCCTAATGGGAAATTACCAACATAATCCACAAATGCGTTTAAAGTTGCAAAAGCAATAACAATAAGAGCGAGCATGAAAATGAAGTTATGTGTGGATTTCCAGACACCTCTTAAAAAACCTCTTAAAGCCGCTAGCAAAAAGACAACGATTAAAACGATAAACGCAGCGACAAGACCTAAGTTGACGAGCTTTAATCCAAGTTCCATACTACTCCCTAGCACAATAACTTATAAAAAAGTTATGGCTACATTTGTTCTTGTTTTTAGTGTATAGTTTTTTTATTAGGAATAAAAGAAAATGTTGTTATTTAACACAAAATGCCCTAATTGTGAGACTTATTATGACTCGACACTTAATATTGCAGGCGGAAAGAGATGTATCAACTAACGTCTTCTACTTTCACCCATTAGCCCAAGTTGGTTTATTTTTGGGCGGATTTGCCTATGCCGGAATGATTATTTGCGAATTAATTCCGCTTTTATTTTTGGGTGCTGTTGAGAATGGAGATCTTAGAAAAGCACTTATTGTGTTTTTTGCTTATCTATTAATGGTTGGTGGCTTATTATCGATTGCTCTAGTCACAAGAAGAAAACCATTCTTGAAGAGTTTTACTAAACCTTCAGCTTATGCTTATGGCACATTGTTTGCGGGGTTAGCAATTATCGCTGGTTTAGTGATTAATATGATTGTTTCTTTGTTCCAAGTAGAGGAGATTAATAACAATCAAGAGATTGCAAAAAACATGATAAATAATTACCCTATTTTAGCGTTTTTTATCGTTTGCTTATTTGGTCCGTTTGCTGAAGAGATGACATATCGAGTTGGCCTTCAATCTTTTTTAAGAAGAATTAATAAATATCTAGCGATTATTGTGACCACTATAATATTCGCTTTTATCCACTTTGATTTTGATGCTCCTAATATGACAGCGGAGCTCATTGCGTTACCTAGTTATCTGGCGTGCGGATTGATATTAACTTTGGGTTATGAATTTTATGGACCTGCTTGTTCAATTACCGCTCACGTGCTATATAACTTAACAAGTTTTTTAATGATTATAATGAGGAATTAATATGCAAAACACCCGTAAATTCCCTCTTATTCTCAGTAGTTTCTGGCTCAAAGTCATTGCCTTATTCACGATGACCATTGACCATATTGGTTACAATTTAGAAGGTAACTATACCTATGATTGGTTACCAAATTTAGCTAATGCTTTCCGTATCATTGGTCGTATTGCTCTACCGCTTTTCTGCTTCATGATCGCCGAGGGAGCAATGCGCACAAATAACTTCAATAAATACGCTTTAAGATTAGGCGTTATGGCAAGCATTATTTCTATTGCTTTAATCGGTGCAGAGTATATTCCAGGTATCGGTTCAATGCGTAGCGATGGCATTATTTTTGTTGACCTACTTTTAGGAGCAGTCTCAATTTATTGTCTCAGGCAAAAGAAATGGTATTTTAAGATTTTAGCAGTTTTACCACTACTCTATGGTATCGCTTCATTTGTGGCTACTTCGTTAGAGAACTGCGGCTGTCATGGAAATATCTTATGGTTCCCATTCTTTATGAGAACACAATATGGATGGTATGCAATACTACTTTGTATCCTGTTCTACTTCGCTAATATATTTGCGAAAATATTCATTTCATATTTAAGTGGTCTCGCTGGTATCAATGTGGAGAATTATCAAGATTCCGATATCGAAAGACATGCGATCAACATTATTTCTGTTTTAATGCTTATCGGAGTCTCTTTCCTTTTATATCTATGTGGCACGATGATGCCTAGCAAGTATGTTTCTTGGATGATTAATATTCAATTATATGCGATGCTTGCTGGAGCGTTTATTTTGCTTTATAACGGACGTCGTGGCTATAATAAAAAATGGTTCCAGTATGGTAGTTATCTCTACTACCCAGTACACATGGCCATTATCTACTTAATATTCTCAATCTAATAGGAGGAATAACTATGTTAAAACATATTAATTCAGTACAAGAATTCGATCAAGAAATCAAAGAAGGCGTTGTCTTAGTTGACTTCTTTGCCACATGGTGTGGACCATGCAAAATGCTCTCACCAGTCTTGGAACAAGTGAGCAATGAAAATCCAGATTTAAAGGTTTTAAAAATCGATGTTGATGAAGTCGGTCAATTAGCGGCAGCATTTGGTATCCAATCCATCCCAACTCTCATTCTTTTCAAAGATGGTAATCAAGTTGATATGAGATTAGGCTATCAAAACAAAAATCAACTTTTAGCCTTTATTGGTAAATAACTATTTATTGAATTATTTGTCGGTAGTGATATATAATCATTACCGCACTGCAAGTGTAGTTCAGTGGTAGAACATCAGCCTTCCAAGCTGATTATGCGGGTTCGATTCCCGTCACTTGCTCCAGATGAAAAAAACAGCGCTCAGCGCTGTTATTTTTTTATTCCCATTTCCCCCATTGTACTGGTTCGCCATTATAGTATCTCCAGTAGTTTTCTTCATTTTCTTCAGGATATTCGTTACTGAAGAAATAAACTTTGAGATCAGGTGTCTTGCAGTTGACTTTCTCCCACATTTCTTGTGTGCCCATGTAATAAAGGCAAGGTTCACTACCGGATTCATCAAGATATTTAAACAAATCTTTTCCGATTTCATAAACACTTGTTGGCACGATAACTTTCTTTAATTTTCTACACATTGAGAATACTTCTTTGCCAATAATACTAACTCCATTCGAAATGGTAATTTTAGTCATATCCGAACATTCTTCAAATGCGTTATTGCCTATATAAGAAATATGGCTTGGGATGACATAAGTCTTTATTTCATAATTTTGATGGAATGTATAGGCTGGAATAATTGTGATGTTATCAGGTATTGTAATTGGAGGTAGTTTTCTACAACCAGCAAATACACAAGAGCCAAAATGAGTCACTCCGCTTGGAATATTAATTGAAGTTAAAACAGGGCAATTTTCAAAAGCTCCATCATCAATATAAGTGACAGAATCTGGGATGGTGACAGATGTTAGGTCGTTGCAGCCTTCAAAGGCATAAAAACCAATCTTTTTAATGTTGTCTGGAATCTCAACTGTTGAAAAATGTGTACAGTTAAAAACGCGTTCATCAAGAGTATCAACACTGCGTGGAATATCAAAACTCTTAAGGCGATTTGTGTACATAAAAGTTGCTTTACCTAATGTTTTAATGCCTTCTTCAAAAACGGCTTTTTCCAAGCGATAGCAAGCATAGAAGGCCCCGTATCCTAAATCTTCAACAGTATTTGGCACGAATACTTCTTTTAGTCCATAACATTCATCAAATGCATAATCACCAAAGGTGGTAATACTACGAGGTATTTGAATATATTCTAGGAATTCGCAACCAGAGAAGCCTCTTTCGGCAATATGAGTGACTGGTTTGCCGTTGTATGTTTCAGGAATAACAACCACACCTTTTGTAACTTGTGCGGAAACTTTAGAAACAATGTAATAAGTTCCATCTTCAGATAAAGTGAATGTTAATAAATCATTAGTTTCATCTGGAATAGAGAAAGTTGATGAAGACGAACTAGACGAAGATACTTCACTACTAGAAGAACTTTGTTCTAAAGAACTAGAGGATGGTTGACTAGATGTTGGCTTATCACAACCAACAACCATCAATAGGCCCGATAAAGCGGCTAGACATTTAACGATACGCATATTTTTCATATTTAGTCATCCTTTTGATAAATCAAAATCCCTTATAGTATAGATAAGAAAATAGCCTTCAAGCAAGAAAAAGATAGGAGACAAAAAAGGGCTTTTTAAGTCCTTTTAAGAATATTTAGATTCATCCTTATTTTATTGTTCTATGACTTCTTGAACGGTTTCTTCGTCTTTTTTCTTTTCTAGCAACTTTCTATCAATCTTCCAAAGAATGAATGTGAGCAAGAATAATAAAATAATACCAATAATTAATAGCATCCAACCCCACCAGAAACGCGTGAGATAACCAAAGCCATAAACACCGCAAGCGGTATCAATACCACGTGTAAAGAATGAACAAATAAGGACGAATAAGAAATTCATCTTAGCAGCGCCTGCTAAAGAAGTAATGACATCATCTGGTAATGGTAATAGCATTCCTAAAGGATAGAATACCCAGCCTCTTTTTAACCAATTAGTGCATCTTTCAGTTTGTTCTTCATCATTTAAGATCCATTTGATTAAGAACTTACCACCACTTCTTCCTATCCAATAAAGAATGATTGTGGCAATCCAGATGCTAACCCAAGAAGTAATCCACACTTTCCAAAGGGAATCATTGAATATTAAAGCACACGGCACGGTTATTACTTGATTAGTTAAAGGTATGAAAATACATTGAATGATTTGAAGAGCACCGATAATAATCCAAAACCAAATGTTATCACCGACTTTATCTCTTAAAGCAAGTAAGTCTTCTTTTGTAGTAAAACCACACGCTCTTAGGATGAAATAAGCACCAACTGATAAAGCGACAAGACAAAGTATGACAATGATTGTCCTAATGATAGCGCCACGATATTTCTTCAAAAAATTTTTCATCAATCTTTATTATAGTCTAAAA
>CADCCA010000074.1:0-3452 GCA_902799855.1 uncultured Erysipelotrichaceae bacterium
GAAGCCGTCGTGTTTGCGGGTCAAGGTATTGCCTTTATGCAAGAAGGCGAAGACTTCATGCGTACTAAAGCTTATGAAGAAGATGGTAAGACCAAATACAGTGGTAACTCATATAACGTCGGTGACTTCATTAACCACATGGACTATGAATTAAAGATTAAAAATCTCAAAATGTTTGAGACATTTAAACAATTAGTCAAAGTGAGAAAAGATACACCAGAACTTCGTCTTTCTACCCGTGAAGAAATCAATAATAAAGTCGCTATGGGTAAAAATGATGCCGTAACTGGCAATATGACTTTTACCATAAAGAAAGCGAATGACACCTCCAAGAATATTCTTGTCATTCACGCTCTTAACGCTTTTGACTATAGCAGTGTGAACGGCGAAGTCTTATTCGATAATACTGGTACATTTGCATCAGGTACTAACCTCAATGGGCCAGTTTCATTAATCAACAACCAAACATTAATTATCGCTTTGAACAACTAATATGAATAACGATTTAAGATTTGCTAACTCCATCCGCACTCAACGCAGGACAATTATTTTCATTGTCTTAATCGCCATTCTTGAAAAGACATCAGGCTTTGCAATTTTAGGCTATGTGATGTGTGGAGCGTTTAATCTAATCGCTTTATTCTTGTTAATCAGTGCGTTAACTGACTTTGTAGAAGTGAATGGGGAAATGATTATCACCCAAACTCTCTTCGTGAGAAAAAAAGCTAAAATTGTCTCAATTAGCAAAATTACTCACGAGAAAAACTTCTACGTTATTTACATCAAAGACAAACCTTTCACGAGTCTCAATGACCGTGATCCTGAGACATCAAAAATGCTCTTTAGATTTGAAAAAATGGGCATTAATATAGGTAAAATCGAATGATTAATTACCTATCACTACGTATGAAAAAGAGTTATTATATTAATAACACTTTACATAATATTTTATAAAGACCAACTAATAGGAGGTTATTATGGCTAATTTAAAGCTGAGTCACATCTATAAGGTGTACGAAAATGGTCACAAAGCAGTAAACGACTTTTGCATTGACATTGAAGACAAAGAGTTTATTGTTTTCGTCGGCCCATCTGGATGTGGTAAATCAACAACGCTCCGCATGATTGCCGGCTTAGAAACCATTACCGCTGGTGACTTATTTATCGGTGACACATTAGTCAACGATATGGAGCCAAAAGATCGCGATATCGCGATGGTGTTCCAAAACTACGCTCTTTATCCCCATATGACAGTTTATGAAAATATGGCCTTTGGATTAAGAAATCGTCATGTCCCAGAAGCGGAAATCAAAGCCAAGGTTTTAGAAGCCGCTAAGATTCTCGATATTGAGGATTATTTGCAAAGAAAACCAAAAGCGATGTCTGGTGGTCAAAGACAACGTGTCGCCCTTGGTAGAGCGATCGTGCGTGATCCAAAAGTCTTCTTACTCGATGAACCATTGAGTAACTTAGACGCTAAATTACGTGCCCAAATGAGAACGGAAATCACTAAGCTTCATAAAAAACTTGGTACAACATTTATCTATGTTACCCACGACCAAGTCGAAGCGATGACCATGGGTACCAGGATTGTTGTTATGAAACTCGGTTATGTCCAACAAATCGACACACCGATGAATTTATACAACAAGCCATACAACAAATTTGTCGCGGGATTTATCGGTTCCCCACAAATGAACTTCTTCAATGTCAAACTTAATCGTGTCAAAGAGAAAGTGGAAGTGCTCTTCGCGGAAGGCAGTAAGATTGTCATTCCTTACGAAGATGTCGCGAAAGTCGATGACCGTTATCTCCACGGGGATGTCGAAGTCATTTTAGGCGTGAGACCAGAACACATCACTGTTTCTAAACAAGAGACAGGCTTAAAGTGTGTAGTTAACGTCATTGAAAGACTCGGCAACGAATCACTCTTATATGGTGTTTTATCCGGTGAAGGTGAAGAAGAATCACTCACTAGCAAACATCAAATCATTGTTAAAACCGTGGAAGATGTTGATGATGTCACAGGTACAACCATCAATTTATCCCTCGATTTAGAGAAGATTCACCTCTTTGATAGTGAAAGCGAAATCACCATCTTAGAAGACATTCCTAAGTTCACAACCTTCCCAGCTGTCGTTAATGGCGACAAGATGGAATTCTTAGGCTCTAAAGTCGCTCTTCCAGCTGCTTTACAAGCAGCCTTAAATGGTAAGAATGAAGTTCTTATCGACGTTCCACCAACCGCAGTTGTGCCAGGAAAGACCTATTCATTAGAAGTGAAAAAAGTCGAAAAGATGGGTGACAAGCGTTTGGCTTACTTAAAAGTCAAAGACCGTTATTTATTTGCCTTTGTCGATAAGGGCGTTAAAGAAGGAACAAAATACGATTTTGATCTTCTAAACGAAAAAATTGACATTAGAGAAGGAAATGAAACCATTCTTAAAGCCATCTCTAACAAAGAGCAATTAATCGGTAAATTTGAAAAATTTGATAACCGTAAAACCAAGAATCTTGAATTCTTCTATAACATCAATGGTGTCAAAGTTGCCGCTCCACAAGTTAACGGCTACAAGATCAACGCTGTTGAAGGCAATAACTGCTACAGAAAGAATTATTGCTACGCTTTTGATCGCTCCGCTATTCAACTAGTTGAAGAAGGAGAAAACGCCATTAAAGCCAATGTCTTAGAAGTTTTAGATTATGGCAATATTAACTTCGCTCGCCTTGATGTCGATGGACAACAAGTGCTTGTGGAAGTGGAAAAAGGCTTTGATAAACAAGAAGTTAACTTCATTGTTTCAGGCGAAGCTATTGAAATCTTCTCATTAGATATCGATATGAGAATTTGCTAATTATTTCATCATGAACGAAGAAAAGAAAAACCAATTAGTTGCAGAATTAGGCCCAAATAGCAAACCGACGTTCTTCGCCCGTGTGCTATCTGGTCTCATTGATATGATTATTTTGTTTTTCTGCCATTACGCTTTATATTCTTTGATTCTCATCACTCCGATTTCTAGTAACTTACATCATTACTGGAATGAGATGCTCTTAGTCAAAGAAGACATCAAAGTCGCAGCCCATTATTCAGAAGAAGAAGTTGTTGATAGTGATTATAGTGGTAAGAATTTGCTCCACTTTAACGACGAAGAGAATTATTACTACATTGTTAACGACATCGACTTCAAAGATGATACGGAAGCGAAAAATGCGGCGATTGCTTCGTTCAATGAAATCATTAAAAAAGATGATTTGTACAATGGTTTATCCACCTCTTATCATCTCCATAACTTTGTTATAACCGCACTTTTATGCGGTGGCATAACGGAATTAGTTTTCATCTTCATAATTCCACTTATTAAAAATAATGGGCAAACATTAGGGATGATGATTTGCCAAGAAAAGATGATTAATCCTAAATACGCTGGTAAAGCAAGATGGTATCAGTA
>CADCCA010000074.1:3526-7858 GCA_902799855.1 uncultured Erysipelotrichaceae bacterium
TCACAAATCAAGGTCATCGATAAAAGGACCTTTGTTGACACAGCCGATGAAGTAGTTAACGTTCTTTAAAAGGAGAAAAGACACATGAAAAAACTCACATTACTTGGAATGGCTGCGATGTTGCTAGGTGTAGCAGCATCCACATCTGCATGTTCACAAGAAAAAGCCATTTCTTTATGGGTTGGTAACGAAGAAGGCGTTGTTTCCTTCTATCAAGGAAAATGCAAAGAATTCTTAGAAGCCAATCCCGAATTCCCTTACAAAATTAAGATTACCGGTACCGACATGGGTAGTATTGCCGGAACAATCTTAAAAGACCCAAGTTCCTGCGCTGATATTTATTCAGTCGCTCACGATAACGTCGGTAAACTCGCTCAAAACGGTAGTGCATCCGCTATTACTGATGCAGAACTCAAAGCGCAAGTCGAAGCAGATAATAGTGAATCTTTCGTTAAAGTTAGTAAGAGCACTGTTGCCGGTAACGAATTCTTATTCGCCGTTCCTTATATTTCTCAAGCTTTGTTCTTAATGTATGACACAAGATATGTCACACCTGAACAAGCTGGTTCATTTGAAGGATTAAAAGAAGCTGCTGTTGCCGCTTCTGCGACATTAGGAGCAGATGTTAAAGCCGTGGAATGCCCAGGCACTGATGGCTATAACTTCTCATTCCCTCTCTTATCCAGAAATAACGAAACCAAAGAAACAAGCTTTAAGATTTATGAAGATGGCACAATCTTCAACGGCACAACCTATGTCCAAGGTGACGATGAAGTCGCTTTCGCTAAATGGATTAATAATTATTTCCACGATAAAAACGGTTTCCGTTTCCCAACTGATGCTGGCTGGACACTTGATATTCAAAATCACAACGCCATTTCCTTCATCGGTGGTGCATGGCACCGTGCTTCATTCGCCAGTGCTGTTGGTGAATCTAACTTAGGTCTCGCTATGCTTCCAACTTTCACCTTAACAAATGAAACAGCCTTCGGTACTGCCACAAGTGGCACCACATATCGTGCTGGTACATTTGCGGACTGCAAAGTCATGATGATCAACTCCAAAATCAATAGAGATAAATATGATTATGCCCAACAAATCATTAAATATCTCTCCAGCAAAGACGTGCAAAATGATGCCTTTGCGAAAGTTGGTATCGTTCCATCATATTCATCATTTGCCGAAAATATCGATGCTATCAAGGCTGCTAATCCAGACATTTCTCAATCAGTCATTGATCAAGCCGTTGCACAAACATCGATGACCGAATACGCCATTCCTCAACCATTTGTCGATGCTAGATTAAATAACTTCTATTATCAAATGGGCGCCCCAGCAGTTTATCAAGCCCTTGTTGAAGCTAACAATTTAACCGACCGTCAAGTACAAGAAGGCTTATATAAACTTCAATATATCTGGCAAAACGGCAAAGCCGCTGAAACTGTTCCAGATGTTTTACCAGTTGCTGATACTTGTATCTACGAACGTCCATAATTAGATTTAAAAACAAAAATTTAACTGAAAGGAGGTGCTTTTATGGCAATTGAAATGGCTCAAAAGAACAAAAAACCAAATGTCTTTGTCCGTATGTGGTTTAGCATTAAAGACTATTTCGTTTCTTTTGGTAAGCGATTTAGAGATGGTAGTGTTGGTACAAAAATATCTCACTTCATCTTTGGTGCTGGTTCATTCTATAACGGCCAATTCATTAAAGGTGCATTGTTCCTTGCTTTGCAAGTAATCATCATCTTGTTCATGGTTCTTTGTCCTGAAGTTAACGAAACACCATTTGGCTATAAAGCATTAGGAAATCTCGTTTTAGGTGGGCATGAAACCGGCATTGATCCGATTACCGCCCAAACGATTTCCGCTACCGATGACAAATTAAGATTATTATTCGGTTTAGTAACAATTGCGGCTATTATTCTCTATTTCATTATTTGGCTTGCTAATATCAAATCTTCTTATAAAGCAGATATGGACCGTAAGATTGGTAAAAAGCCAACTTCATTTAAGGAAGACTGCAAAGATTTATTGGATCAAAGATTCCACATCTTAATGCTCACTCCAACAATGATCGCGGCCTTGATTTTCACCATCTTACCAACCATCTTCATGATTTGTATTGCTTTTACGACATATAACTCCATTGATATGTCCACAAAGGAAACATCATTGTTCTATTGGAACGGCTTTGCTAACTTTGCCTACATGTTCACAGGACAAAGTAAATTAGGCGCCGAAATATCTGCTAGATTCTTCCCAGTTCTTGGTTGGACCTTTATCTGGGCGATTTTAGCAACAGTTACCTGTTACTTTGGTGGTATTCTTCTCGCCTTATTAATTAATAAAAAAGGCTTAAAAGGTAAGAAGATCTTCCGTACATTCTTTGTGGTTACAATCGCTGTTCCACAATTCATTTCCTTATTAGCGGTTAGAAACTTATTTAACGACGTTGGTCCAATTAACCAATTATTAAAAGATTTGGGTTGGATTACTTCATCTATTAAGTTCTTTGGTGGCTCTGCTGCTGACCCTGGTAATGAACTCACTGCTAAAGTGATGGTTATTATCATTAACATGTGGCTTGGTATTCCTTATACCATGCTCATGACTAGT
The DNA here is from genome assembly GCA_902799855.1 of uncultured Erysipelotrichaceae bacterium. The sequence goes on from CADCCA010000074.1 coordinate 6,146, forward strand.
GGTATTTTAATGAATATTCCTTCTGATTTATATGAAGCTGCGAGAGTGGATGGGGCTAGTAAAACTAAGATGTTTTTCAAGATTACCCTTCCATATGTCGTCTTCGTTACGACACCGTATCTCATCTCTTCATTCATCGGTAATATTAACTCATTTAACACGATCTTCTTGTTAACGGGTGGCTTGCCTGCCCATGGCTCGTATACCGCTGGTGGAACTGACTTACTCGTCACATGGTTATATAAATTAACCATCGATAGTGAACAGTTCAATACCGGTGCGGTCATCGGTATCTTGACATTCATTATTACCGCGACCATTACCCTTATTACTTATCGTAATTCTAAAGCATATAAAGAGGAGGACACTTTCCAATGATGAAAAATCAACCTGTCTCTTCCACTTATGGAAACAAGAAATTCAGAAGCCAAAAGGCTTCCAGAATTACATCCTTAACCGTTTCTTATATTGTTTTATCAATATTAGCGTTAATTTGGATTATTCCGGTCTTTTGGATTGTTCTTCACTCATTTAGAACGGATTTAAGTCCTGATGGCGCTTCCTTAAACGGTAACGTCGTTAGTAACTTCTTCCCACAACGCTTTGGATTTGATAACTATATCGATTTATTTACCGCAGAAATCAATGGCTATAAATATGCTTTCCCAAGATGGATGCTTAACACCTTAATCGTCTCAGTCTTCGTTTGCATTATTTCTACATTACTCATTCTTTCTGTCGCGTATTGCATTTCTAAGCTCAGATTTAAAATGCGTAAGCCATTTATGAATCTCTCCATGATTCTTGGCTTATTCCCAGGCTTTATGTCGATGTATGCGATTTATTTCTTACTTAAGTCCTTGCATTTATCTGGCTTTAGCACAACCGATCCATCACGTTGGATGTCAGTATTAGGCTTAATCTTAGCCTATTCCGCTGGTTCTGGTATGGGCTTCCAAGTCGCCAAAGGCTTCTTCGATGTCATTCCTAACTCCTTAGTGGAATCCGCTAAGCTCGATGGTTGTAGCAATTCTAAAATCTTCTTTAAGATTATTCTTCCATTATCCAAACCAATTATCATTTATACCGCTTTAATGTCATTTATGGGACCATGGATGGACTTCATCTTCTCCCAAGTCATTATCGGGGCTAATAACACAGAATACTTAACTGTGGCTCCAGGCTTATATAACATGATGTTTGGTGTCTACGCTAAAGCGTCTAACTTCACGAAATTCGCCGCAGGTTGTACATGCGTCGGTATTCCAATTACCTTACTCTTCATGTTCTTGCAGCGTTACTACGTTGAAGGTGTGACAGCGGGTGCTGTTAAAGGCTAAACGAGTTATTTAAAGAAAAGATTAGCAATGGTGGTAGCGACCCCATGATTGGAAATGGTGTCAGTAACTATCGTTGCTTTTTCTTTGACTAAATCGTCTTTACTGTTACCCATCGCAACACTATATCCGACACTTTCAAACATCGAAATATCATCCTGGCTATCGCCAAAAGCGATGGCCTTTTCTTTATCAATATTCAAGTAGTTAAGTAGTTTAATAATAGCGTCGCCTTTTTTATTGATAAAATAGGAGATATTCACTCCATATGTATCATAACGATAATAACGTAATTCTTGTGGTAATTCTTTAGTTAATATCTCGTCGTATTCTTCGGGAATGAAGGCTAGTATTTCTGTGACATTTGAGACATCAT
>CADCCA010000075.1 GCA_902799855.1 uncultured Erysipelotrichaceae bacterium
AGGAATCTTTTTAACAAAGCGTTCCACTCTCTTATTACGGTAGTGAGCAATATCAAAGACATAGAATAATCCAGCGACAATATTAAGGAGAATATCTTTAAAGAATGTTCTCTTATGAACTTTTCTTCTTAAAGCAGGAAGATATGAGAAATAGACTTGTCTCCAAATGAATTTATTCTTCTTACCAATCTTTTCTCTATCACCAACTTCTCTAGACATACCATCCACTGGGAAGATATCGATAAAGACACCTTGATTAATGCGGTGATTCTTAAATGCGTTTTCTAAAAATGTTGTGGATGAATCACGCAATTTTGCGTAGTTATAAATATAGCAAGGATCACTTTTGAATGTTTGAATGAAATATGGTGTGCCTTCATATTCAGATTGTAATTGAATATATTTTTCATAATCTTTTCTTGGCATACCGACATCAATATCATCATCCCAAGGAATAAAACCTTTATGTCTAATAGCCCCTAAAGCAGTGCCATACACTAAAAAGTATTCAAGGTTGTGCTTATCACAAACTTTGATGAAGGCTTTTAAAATATCGAGTTGTTTTTGTTGTAACGGATTCATAGTGATACAAAGATAATATACAAATTATCCAATTATGACAATTGGTTAATTTTTTCCATTTTTATTTCAAATTCTTCTTTTGATTCTCTGGTGATGGAAACAATGTGTTTATCATAGACGAAAGTCTTGCTTTGATAATCTTTCCCTTTATATGTTTTTAAACCATTTAATGGTAAAGATGGTATTTCTTTAACATGGCTTATGGAACTACCAATGCATTTAATCAAACTTTCTTTAGCACACCATAAGTAATAAAAATCAGCGTGTTCTTTAATCATTTTAGCTTCTGCCTCATTAAAGATTCTAATTAAAGAAGACATGTTCTTTTCGACGTTCTCTTCGATATCAACACCGACCTCTTTATTAGATATCGCCATCACGATATATTTACCAGAATGAGAGATGTTAAAATATGGGCCATTTTCAAAAAAGGGCTTACCCATGTCATTAAAAAGTAGGGGTTCGTTAGATAAAGAATTAACTAAATAAGAACTTGCTAAAGAACGGATTTGATCAATCTCGTTTTTATATTTCATTGCCTTTTCTTTTTGGCTTTCATTCACCTTGCTAAGAAGAACTTTTTGGTGACGAAAGGCAAGTTCTACATCTAATACAACTAATCTCACGATTTCCATACTTACATTGTAGTCTTAAAAAAATAAAGTTCAATTTTTATAAACCTTTATAATTATTGGTGTAAAATAATAGCGGATATGATCAAGAAAAATGTCGGCATATTACTTCCTATAGCATCATTACCCGGAGACCATGGCATCGGAGATTTTTCTTCGTATGCTTATGAATTTATCGATTGGTTAAAAGAACATCATTACCGCTATTGGCAAATTCTTCCTATGAATCCAGTCGGTCCTGGTAATTCTCCATATGTCACTATTTGTAGTGAGGCCATTGATATTCGCTATATCAGTTTATCTGATTTAGTGGATATGGGCTTATTAAAGAAAGTTCCAGACCATCATAAACGCACTAACAAAGTTGATTATGATGATGTTTATAATTTCAAAGATAAATATCTTAGAAAAGCCTTTAAAAAGAGCACTTATAATCTAGCAAGATTTAAAAAGGAAAATCCTTGGAGTGTTTCTTATGGCAAATATTTAGTGCTCAAAAAGATTAATAACAATCTCCCATGGAATGAATGGAGTAATTTCGACATTCCAGAAGAATTAAAAAACGAAGCTGATTACCATGTTTGGTGCCAATATATTGCTTACAAGCAATGGAAAAAGATTTTGAGTTACGCTCATAACGCTAATGTCGCTATCATTGCAGACTGCCCATTCTATGTCGGCTTAGATAGTGTTGATTGCTACTTACACCAAGATGAATTCTTATTAGATGAAAATAAAAGACCAACCTTCATCAGTGGTTGTCCACCAGATGCCTTCTCAGATGATGGCCAAACCTGGGGTACACCAATCTATAACTTCGATAAGATGAGAGAAAATGGTTATAGTTTCTTAATTAATCGTATTGGTTTCTTAAGCCAATATTGCGATATCTTAAGACTCGATCACTTTAGAGCGTTTGATACATATTGTATCATTCCTGCAGGTGATGAAAACGCTAGACGTGGTGTTTGGAAAGTCGGCCCAAGATATGAATTCTTTGATGAGCTTTATAGACGTTATCCAAATATCAATTTAATTGCTGAAGACTTAGGTGATCTCTTTGATAGTGTTCTTGAATTAAGAGACCATTATAATCTCCCAGGTATGAGAATCATGGAGTTCAATATCTTTGATAACCTTGAAGAAAGTGACAAAGTAGTTGTTTATCCAGGCACTCACGATAACCAAACTTTATATGGCTGGTTGAAGTCATTAGGCGAATGGCATATCAATTTCTTAAATGAAAAATTCCATCATCCACGTGATCTTTACCGCGCTGTTTTCGATCACATTTGGAATATGAAGAGCTATATCACAATCTTCCAATTACAAGACATCTTAAAACTAGACGATAGAGCGAGAATTAACTTCCCAAGTACAGTCGGAGATCATAACTGGAGTTTCAAACTCAGAGACTTGTCTTGGAGAAATAAAGTGAAATTTGGTCAATAGACGTTGACAGGCACAGAAATATTTCTATAATAGTTATAGTTAGCGATAACTAACTCTTAGTGTCGCTATTATTTTTAAGGAATAGTTAGTCATATCTAACTGGAGGTAATCTTATGCCAATTGTCATCGCACCAACAGACGTTGAATTATCAATCGTTAAAATTCTTCTTGATGAAAAGACAAAACGTCATCTCGAATCTTTAGGCGTCGTCACTAATAGCAAGATTACTGTTGTGTCCTCTCGTGGTGGTAATGTCATCTGCGTTGTTAAAGGCGTACGTTTAGCCTTAAACCGCGAAACCGCGAGCAAAATTCTAGTAGCGTAGAAAGGAAGGAATTATGCTAAAAAAACTAGACCAAATTGAAAAAGGCGAGACTGGCCTTGTCAAAAGTGTCGAAGGAGATGGCAAAATTCGTCGTCGTTTATTCGACATGGGTGTCACACCAGGCGCAAAAGTGGTGTTAAGAAAGAAAGCGCCAATGGGCGACCCAATTGAATTAACCATTCGTGGTTATGAATTATCACTTAGAAAAGCGGAAGCTGCTCTAGTGAACATCGAGGTGGAGGATAAATAAATATGAGAAAGTTTGCTCTAGCCGGGAATCCTAACTCAGGTAAAACCACCTTATTCAACTCCTTAACTGGTGCAACAGCGCACGTTGGTAACTGGCCAGGTGTTACTGTTGATAAAAGAGAAGGTACTTATAAGAAACTTGGTGAACCAATTTATATCGTTGACTTACCAGGTATCTATTCCTTATCTCCATATACACCAGAAGAAGTTATCTCAAGAAATTACATTCTTGATGAAAAACCAGATTGTGTCATCAACATCGTTGACGCAACAAACTTAGAAAGAAACTTGTACTTAACAACCCAATTACTTGAAATTGATGTTCCAGTAATCGTGGCCTTAAATATGAGCGACGTAGTCAGAAAAAACGGCGATCAAATCGATGCTGAAACTCTTGCAAAGAGAATTGGTGTCCCAGTTGTAGAAATCTCTGCCTTAAAGCAAGAAAACTTAGACACCTTAATGCAAGAAGCTGTTAAAGCTGCTAATAAGGAAAGAAAAGGCACAACAATCATCGGTGATAAAGACTTATTACATCTTATCAACGATGTGAAAATTGCCTTTGAATTAAAGGAAATTGAAAATCCTTTATTCCACGCTATTAAGTTAGTCAAATTAGACGAACTTGAAGTGAAAATGCATCCAGAAACTGTTGAAACAGTCAACAAATTCAAAGCGTCATTCAACAACGATACATTCGGTTCAGACTTTGAAGCTTTAATCGCTGATAGCCGTTATGAATATATCGCTAAGAACTATGCTGTTACATTCAAAAAAGCGGAAAAGAGCGAGGATGGTAATGAAAAACTCAGTAAATCAGACAAGATTGATAGAGTTTTAACACATCGTATTTGGGCCTTACCAATCTTTGTGGCCATCATGTTCTTTATCTTCCACTTCACATTCTCAGAAGACTTATTCTTCTTAAATCGTCTCTTCCATGTTGAAATCTCTAACGAAGGTTGGGTGAATTTCTTCACTGGTATGGGATATGAAGGCGAACCGTTAGCTGGTATTCCTTCCATTGGTGTATTCCTCCAAAGTTGGATGGGGGGATATGAAGGCGAACCGTTAGCTGGTATTCCTTCCATTGGTGTATTCCTCCAAAGTTGGATGGGCTGGTTAACCGGTAGTGTCATTGATTTGTTTGGTAGTTTCATGCCTGAAGGACAATGGTACACATCTCTTGTGTGCGATGGTATCTTAACTGGTTTAGATGCTGTCTTATCATTCGTCCCACAAATCATGATTCTCTTCTTGTTCATTGCTATTCTTGAAGATAGTGGTTATATGGCGCGTGTTGCCTTTATCTTAGATAGAGCGTTTAGAAAATTCGGTTTATCTGGTAAAGCATTCATCCCAATGTTAACCGGTTTCGGTTGTAGTGTTCCTGCGATTATGGCCACTAGAACATTAGAAGATGAAAGAGAAAAGAATAGAACTATTAGATTAATGACCTGCTTCTCATGTGGTGCTAAAGCACCAATCTGGGCTTTATTAGCGGGTGTCGGTGCGATGGCAGGATTCGCCGGTGATATCTTTGTATTTACAATTTATTTAGGCGGTATTGCTTGTGCGATTGTCTTCGCAATCTTTATGAAACTCTTCTCCAAAGATCAATACGTCTCTCCATTCATCATGGAATTACCAGCGTACCATATGCCACAAGCTAAAAACGTTGGTGCGCACCTTTGGGAAAAGTTCAAACATTATTTAATTAAAGCTGGTACCATCATTGCCGCTTGTACAATCGTCATTTGGTTCCTCAAATCATTCGGATGGGAAGGAGGCAAATTTGGCTTCTTAATGTTCGAAGAATTGAATGCAGAAACAAATGAAATGGAATGGGTCCTCCATATCGATGGCTCCATCCTTGCTTACTTAGGTAGAGGTTTACGTTACTTCTTCTATCCATTAGGTTGCTTAGAGGGTGGCTGGACCAACAATGTTGATGGTTGGAAATATGTTGTCTCAACATTGACAGGCTTAATTGCTAAAGAAGATGTTGTTGCCACAATGGCAGAACTTGGTTTAGCAGAAGATACTGTTAGCTTATCACTTGCAGGTGTTTACAGCTTTGCTGTTTACAACTTGTTCACATTACCATGCTTCGCCGCAATCGGCGCTGCTTATGGTGAACAAAAAGGTAAAGAATTCTGGCTCACATTATTATGGTGGTTTGCTATGTCCTATGGCTTCGCCTTAGTCGTGTACTGGTTAGGTTCTTTATATGCTGTTGCTTGGTGGGGTGGCTTATTAGTTACTGTCGCTTTAGCAGGTGGCATTACATGTGCTGGAATCATTGTTAATCGCCGTAATAAAATGGCATTAGCACAAGCATAACAAGAAAGGAGTCAAGTATGGAGTGGTTTGAACCATTAATCATCATCGCTGCAGTCGCCTTCGTTGGATTAGTGATTTTCTTAC
>CADCCA010000076.1 GCA_902799855.1 uncultured Erysipelotrichaceae bacterium
TCACTTTCTTTATTAAAAGAATGCATTGATGTCGGTGTGGATGGCTTTAGATTTGATGCTGCTAAACATATTGAAACACCAGAAGATCCTAACTATCCAAGTAGTTTCTGGGTTAATACCTTAGAAGCAGCCAAAACCTATTATCACGAAAAAACCAATCAAGAATTATTCGCTTATGGTGAAATCTTAAACGATGTTGATGGTGGTAGAGCATTATCCCTTTATACAAAGTATATGAAAGTCACCGATAACGGCTATATCGGTTCCGGTGTCTTTAACGCTGCCGCTTTAAGAGCAAAAGATGCTTCTTTGGCAGTCAATGCACCGTTTAGTAAGCAACCAACCGATAAGATTGTCACTTGGGTTGAATCCCATGACACATTTGCCGAAGGTGGCTATAAATATTTTGGCTTAGATGAGGAAAGAGTGGCGAGAGTGTGGGCTATTGTCAATTCTAGAAAAGGCACTAATACCTTGTTCTTTGCTAGACCTGATGCCTCTTTAAGTGTCGCAACTGTCTCATCTTATGAATTCGAAAGAGAAATCATCGGTACAGTTAACCGCTTCCATAATCGCTTTATTGGCGCAGAAGAGTATCAAAACGCGCAAGAAGAACATTTCTATATCAATGAAAGATATAGTGAGACTGATCAAGGCGCCATTATCGTTGATTTAGCCTTAGAAGGTAGCAAAAAACTATCATTCAAACACCTACCTGATGGCTATTATTTTGATCAAATCACAGGTGAACAAATCCATATTAAAAAAGGTAAAGCAACTATCAACTTTGATAGCGCTGGTATATGCGTGCTCACTAAAACAAATAACGCTCCACGTGCAACGATAAGCGCTTCTAAATATGGTGGTAAGTATTATCAACCATTTGAATTAACAATTAACGTCAATAACGCTACTAATGCCTATTATCAAATCGATGATGGTGAAAAAGTAGCTATCGATAAACAAGCGAAAGTCTTAATCGGACAAAATAAGAATGCTGGAGATATCACAAAAGTCTCAATCTATGCCACAAATGGTGCATTTGAGACAACTAAGACATTTGAATTTGAGAAGTTATTCTTAATTGATGGCTATTTCAATATCGTTAACTTCAATAAGAATTATCTCACCGATTATACTTTGTATCTTTGGACTTGGACCGGTAATGGTTCCTCTTATTCACAAACATATACCTGGAACGAGGAACATCAAATCTTACTCGTTAGCGATGTCCAAGATAAAACCGGCTTCTTATTAGCCTTGTTTGAAAAAGACTTTGTCATTAGCAATGTCAAAGCATGGCAGACCCCACTTAAACAAACTGCTGATATATATCCAAGTTCGATGGAGTATTTTGACGCTTCCACATTTTAATTAAGGAGATTATTAATATGAGAAAAGGCAAAATTTTCTTAGTGTTCATGGCCTTATTTGGTGTCTTATTAGGCGCCTGTAGTTCGGGTGGTAACACTAATTCCAGCACCCCAGAAATCACCCTCTTTGAAAAAGGTGATGGTAATGCTCATTTAGCCGAAGAAGAGAAGGAAACCGAGGCGATTAGATTCCATTATCATCGTAAAAATGATGATGGTTCTCGTTCCGTTTACCGCAAATGGCAAATCTGGGCTTGGGATATCACTAATGGTGGTAATGGTAGTGCTCATACCTTCACTCACTATGATGATTATGGAGTCTACGTTGACATTAATCTTAGCGAAATAAACGATAAGCCTATCAAAGTTTTAGGTTTTATCGTTGCTATTACTAGCGACTGGACTAAAGACGTTGGAGTGGACAGAGATATCGAAATCCCAGAAACCGCTAAAGGTGGTAAACTCGATGTCTATTTAATGACTGGTATTGAAAAGATTTATTACGATGCGGAATCTCCATTAAAGAATTCCATCTCTATGTCAGTGTTAATGCCAACCTCTGGTGCATTAGTGAGAACATATTTCAATATCATTAACGATTTCAAGTTCAATAAAGATAACATCAGTGTCAAAGTTGACGATGAACCAGTCACTGGTTTCACCGTTAGTGAATATAACGAATCAAGAAAATATTTTGAAATCACATTCCAAAACGATCTCGATTTAACTAAAAATACAGTTATCTATTATGCATTTGATGAATCATGGATTGATTCCATCAAAGTTAATACCTATTTATATTTTGATAACGAAAACTTCGCAAAAGACTATACCTACGAAGGCAATGATTTAGGTGTTTCATTTGATAATGAAGCCGCACCAAGCAAAACAACCTTTAAGGTTTGGGCACCAACTTCTTCTAAAGTATTATTAAATATCTTTAGCAGTGGTGATTATAACGTTGAAGATGGACGTAAGCCAATCGAAATGACTTTAGGCGAAAAAGGCGTCTTCTCTACCACAGTTAATGAAGATTTAAGTGGTAAATATTACACATATACAGTCACAAACTCCATGGGTACTAACCAGGTAGTGGACCCATATGCTAAATCCGCTGGTCTTAACGGTAAAAGAGGCATGATTGTTAACTTTACTAAACTCAATCAAACCATTGACGGTTGGGATGCTGATACAAGACCAGCATATGGTAATAGCACAACCGATGCTTCCGTTTACGAAATCCATGTCCGCGATATGACTATTAATCCTAATTCTAATGTTAGCGAGAATCACCGCGGTAAATTCCTCGGTTTAGCGGAAAAGAATACTTCCTACACCAAGAATGGTGTCACTGTTTCAACTGGCTTAAGCCACATCAAAGAATTAGGCGTCACTCACGTCCAAATTCAACCATTCTATGATTATTCCAGTGTTGATGAAAGCAAAGATACCACCAAGATGAGCGAAACCAATTATAACTGGGGCTATGACCCACTTAACTATAACGCTCTTGAAGGTAGCTATGCGACTGACGCAGCTGATGGTAGTGTCCGTATCAAAGAATTCAAACAAATGGTCATGGCGATGCACCAAGAAGGCATCAATATCAACATGGACGTTGTTTATAACCATACATCCTCTTCTGAAAGAAGTAACTTCAACCTTTTAGTGCCAGGATATTATTACCGCACCAAGAGTGATGGTAGTTTCTATAATGGTTCTGGATGTGGCAATGAATTCTCTTCTGAAAGAAGCATGGGTCGTAAATTCATCGTCGACAGTGTGAAGTTCTGGACAAGTGAATATCATTTATCCGGTTTCAGATTTGACTTAATGGGTTTAATTGATAATCAAACCATGATCGACGTTTATAACGAATGCCATTCTTTATATGAAAACATTATGGTCTATGGTGAACCATGGACTGGTGGCACAAGTAAATTAACTGGCGGAACAGATGAGACAAAATTAAGCAGTCAACAAACTGTCCAAGCCTCATTAGCCGCTCCATTCTTCGCCGGTAATAACGTTTTAGTTGGCGCTTTCGCTGACGGCATGAGAAATGCTACACGTGGCGACAATAATCCTAGTATGGGTTGGGTCCAAGGCTCAGTGAATAGCTCTAACCAAAATAATATCGTCGCTGCTATTAAAGGCTTATTCTCCACCGGTTCGACAAGTGTCTCACCACAACAAGTGCTCAATTACGTCTCATGTCACGATAATTACACTCTTTATGACCAACTCGTTCAAACTAACAAGAACAACCGCGATATGAACAATATGTATTCACAAGCGGAAGCCGTCGTGTTTGCGGGTCAAGGTATTGCCTTTATGCAAGAAGGCGAAGACTTCATGCGTACTAAAGCTTATGAAGAAGATGGTAAGACCAAATATAGTGGTAACTCATATAATGTCGGTGATTTCATTAACCACATGGACTATGAATTAAAGATTAAGAATCTCAAAATGTTTGAGACATTTAAACAATTAGTCAAAGTGAGAAAAGATAATCCAGAATTCCGTCTTTCTACCCGCGAAGAAATCAATAATAAAGTCGCAATGGGTAAAAATGATGCCGCAACTGGCAATATGACTTTCACCATCAAGAAAGCGAATGACACCTCAAAGAATATTCTCGTCATTCACGCTCTTAACGCTTTTGACTATGGCAGCGTGAACGGTGAAGTCTTATTCGATAATACTGGTACATTTGCATCTGGCACTAACCTTAATGGACCAGTTTCATTAATCAACAACCAAACATTAATTATCGCTTTGAACAACTAATATGAATAACGATTTAAGATTTGCTAACTCCATCCGCACTCAACGCAG
>CADCCA010000077.1 GCA_902799855.1 uncultured Erysipelotrichaceae bacterium
GGCATCTTCAATATTAAGTTGGGTTTTAAAATTCATTTCTTTATAAGCTTTTTCTACTTCAGCGTAGTTTTCATCAACATCACCTGGTCTTCTCTCACAAATGATATATGGAATCTTGATGTTATTAGCTTTTTCAAAAGCTTTGACTAATTCAAGAACACTTGTGCCTTTACCAGTACCTAAGTTATAAATGACTAGACCTGGTTTTTCTTCTAATTTCTTTAAAGCACATAAGTGACCTCTTGCTAAATCCACGACGTGGATATAGTCTCTAACACCTGTGCCATCCACAGTTTTGTAGTCATTACCATAAACATTTAAGTGTGGGCGTTTACCAACAGCGACTTGAGTGATATATGGCATTAAGTTATTTGGAATACCATTTGGATCTTCGCCAATAAGACCACTCTCATGAGCGCCGATTGGGTTAAAGTATCTTAAGATAGCGATGTTAGCGTCTTTATGTTCTTTAGCGTAATCTTTTAAAAGATATTCGATATCTAATTTGGTTTGGCCATATGGGTTAGTGCAACCACCAACTTTATCGCTTTCTTTTAGCGGGACGTGATCAGGAACTCCATAAACTGTCGCACTACTTGAGAAAACTAAATTATGGACATTAAATTCATCCATTAATCTTAAAAGCACTTTACTGCTACCAACGTTATTAGCGAAGTATAAGTCTGGTTTAGCCACTGATTCAGCGACACTCTTTAAACCTGCGAAGTGAATGATGTCGGTGATGTTTTCTTTTTCAAAGACTTCTTTGGTCTTTTCATAATCCTGGACATCAACTTCATAGAATCTTGGTGATTTACCAGTGATTCTTTTAATTCTGTTTAAGACTTCTGGTTTGGAATTAACATAGTTATCAACGATGACAACATCATATCCATTATTTAATAAATCAACGACTGTATGGGAACCAATATAACCTGTTCCACCGGTAACTAAAATAGCCATAAATACCTCCAATAATCTCTATATTATTTTATCCTAGTAACGCTAGGAATTCTTCTTCATCTAAAACGGTAATGCCTAAGGCGTGAGCTTTATCTAATTTACTACCCGCTTCAACACCAGCGATAACAACATCAGTAGCTTTGCTGACTGAGCCAGTCACTTTAGCGCCTAAGTTTTCTAATATCTCAGTTGCTTCTTTTCGACCGTATTTACTTAATGTGCCGGTTAACACTACTGTCTTACCTGAGAAGTATGAATTAGCCGCGGTTGCAGTTGAACCGAGATAATCGAAATTAAGATGTTGCTCTTTTAATGCATTAATTAACTCAATATTTCTTTCATCACTGAAATAATTTCTAATTGAGCGGGCCACAATTGGACCGACATCAGCGATTTCTAACAACTCTTCTTCACTAGCATTAATTAAGTTATCGATGTTTTGATATTTTCTCGCTAATGTCTTAGCCATCTTAGCACCGACTTCTTTAATGCCTAAACCAAATAAGACTTTTTCTAATGAGTTTTCTTTGCTCTTTTCAATAGCGTTAATTAAGTTATCAACTGATTTTGATTGCCAGCCATCAAGAGCGATAATCTCGTCACGATGTTCATATAATTTATAAATTTCTTCAACGCTTCTAAAGAATCCTTGGTTAAAGAATTGCTCCGCCACTCTTTCGCCAAGTCCTTCAATATCCATGGCATCTCTACTGGAGAAATGGATGATACTTTCAATCTTTCTAGCGTCGCAATGCGGATTGACACAGAAATGCATCGCATCTTTCTTAACGAGTGGTAAGCCACATACTGGGCAGTTATTAATCATTTCAAATGGGATTTCTAAACCAGTGCGTTTTTCTTTGACCGCTCTTACGACTTCTGGAATAACATCACCAGCTTTTCTAATCACCACGAAATCGCCAACTTTTAAATCTTTTTCTTTGATGAAATCTTCGTTATGAAGTGTCGCTCTTTGAACAACTGAACCAGCAACTCTAACTGGGGAAAGAACTGCGTTAGGAGTAATCTTACCAGTTCTACCGACAGTGAAGATGATATCTTCTAATTTAGTAATCACTTCTTCTGGTGGGAACTTATAGGCAATCGCCCATCTTGGTGTCTTAGCGGTATAGCCTAATTTATCATATAAGTCCATATCATCAACTTTGATAACGATGCCATCGATATCATAGCCAAGGGTTGGACGTTTTTCTGTATATTCATCGATGTATTTGAGCACTTCATCAATGCCATTACATAATCTTCTTTCTGGGTTGGTCTTAAAACCTAATTGATCCGCCATTTCAAGAGCTTTGCTATGATAACGGATACCGAAATCTTTAGCGTTAACAAAGTAATACCAGAAAGCATCTAAACCACGAGAAGCGGCAATTGAACTATCGAGTTGTCTGATACTGCCTGCTGCCGCATTTCTAGCATTAGCGAATAATGGTTCACCTTTTTCCGCTTTTTCTTTATTTAATCTTTCGAGTGATTTCTTTGGCATAAAGACTTCACCGCGAATTTCAAAATCTTCATTAGTGTTAATGTGCGATGGAATTGACTTAATTGTGAGGATATTTGCAGTCACGTCCTCGCCGGTTACACCATCACCACGTGTCGCGGCATATTGCAAATTACCACGATAGACAAGTGACATACCAAGGCCGTCTATCTTCATTTCTGCCATATAGGTCACTTTATCTAAACCAGTGGCTTCTCTGACTTTTTTATCAAAATCTCTTAGGTCATCTTCGTTAAAAGCATTCGCTAAAGAGAGCATCATTCTTTTATGTGTGACTTTAGCGAATTCATCTTGCACTAAACCACCCACTCTTTGAGATGGGGATAAAGGAGATTGGTATTCAGGATGCTCATTTTCAAGCATGATGAGTTCTTGCATTAAACGATCATATTCCGCATCTGGAACAGAAGGATTATCAAGAACGTAATATTCATAATTATATTTTTCTAATAAGGCTCTTATTTCGTCTATTCTTTCTTTGACTGTCATGCTTTATGACCTCCTTTAGAAACACTTGGGTGGGTACCAAGGATAGATTTTTCACCATGTTCATCGAAATTAACTTTAATAATGTCATCACCTTCAAGAGCAATAACTACACCACGACCGAGTTTTTTATGGATGACAATATCACCAACACTCCATTGAGTGACATCGTTTGTGTCATCATCAAAATCTTGTTTGACTGGCGCTTCATTTTCAAAAGAAAGATGTTCTCCGTCATCGAAATGATAGACCTTTGGTCTTTCTTGAATTGGTTTATTACTACGGAAAATGTTGTTTTCTCTAGTGACTAAGACTTCATTGCCTGATTCTTTTAAGAACTGAGAAGGCACTAATGAGCCTTGAATGACATAAGAATAATCTGCTGCTAAGGTAAGGTATAGTTTTTGTTTAGCTCTTGTCATAGCAACATAGGCTAATCTTCTTTCTTCTTCAATGGCTAAATAGCCGCCTTCATTCATAGCGCGCATATTTGGGAAAACACCTTGGTTAAATCTCACGACAAAGACAACTGGATATTCAAGTCCTTTGGCGGTATGAACAGTCATTAATGTGACATAATCTCCATCCACTAGTTCATCTTGAGAAGAGATTAAGGCAACGTTTTGTAAATATTCATCAAACGTGGATTCTGGATTGCTCTTTAGATAGTGACGAATATCTTCAAATAGAGCGCGAACGTTTTCGATGCGTTCATCACCATCTTCTTCTTTTTGGAGATATTCTTGATAGCCAATTGACCAAATCATATCTTCTAAGATTTTAGAAAATACTTCTTCGTTCTTCTCTATATCTTCACGCGCAATTTCAATACACGTCACCATTACTTTTAAAGAATTGATAATCTTGGTGCTGACATCTGAATCTTTAGGATCAACGTCTCTAATATATTCATAAAGTGATTTATTGGCGTTACTTGCTTCTTGCTTAATGGCATTTTCAGAAGTTTCACCGACACCTCTTTTTGGAACATTAATAATACGAGAGAATGAGATGTCATCTTTGGTATTAACGATTAAATGGAAATAGGAAAGAACATCTTTGATTTCTCTTCTTTGATAGAACTTAGTGCCACCATAAATTTTATAT
>CADCCA010000078.1 GCA_902799855.1 uncultured Erysipelotrichaceae bacterium
GAAGAAGATAGCAGTGCTCGCCAAATCAATGACCGCAGTGAAGTCGAAGAAATGATTGCCAAAGAAAAAGCGCAAATCAACGAAGAAACTGAAGATCAAATGATGAAGATTATGCGTCAAAACGCTCGAGAAATGGCTAGAGACCGTGAAAGAGCCAGACTCAATAAACGTGGTAACTATGACCCAGTTGATATGATCGATAACATCACCAGAAATAGTGACCATGTCGACTTCTCCGCTAAAGTGTTTTCCGTTGAAATCAATGAATATGGTGATAGAAAGAGATTAAATATCGGCTTATTCGATGATGATGGTGGAGCAATTTACGCTAACATGTATCAAAACGCATCATTAAGCGATGAAACAATTGAAGAAATGAAAAAGTGGGGCACTAATGTCAGAGTTAGAGGCGCTGCTTATTTTGACGAATTTAATAAAGCTATGGCGGTTAAAGCCCATTATGTTGACCTTTTACCACCTGATGAAATAGCCAAAGATACATGCGAAAAGAAGCGTGTTGAACTTCACCTACATTCCAATATGTCCGTGCAAGATGGTATCACCCATATGATAGACTACGCGAGATACGCCAAAGCGATGGGCCATGAAGCGATGGCAATTACTGATCACGCGGTTGTCCAAGGCTATCCAGATGCTCAAGCAGCAGGCGATAAGACCGGCATCAAGATGCTTTATGGTGTTGAATTCTATATGGTCGATGACCGCTTAAATTACATCAAAAACCCAGCACCTATCCCACTCAATCGTGCTAAATACGTTGTTCTCGACTTAGAAACAACTGGCTTAAACTGCGCTTATAACCGCATTATCGAATTTGGTGCGGTCAAAGTGGAAAACGGCATCGTTACCGAAGAAATGGATATTTTAATCAATCCTGAAATTCCACTTCCAAGGAAGATTGTTGAGATCACTAAAATCACCGATAAGATGCTAGCGAATCAACCTACTATAGTAGAAGCGCTTCCAAAGATTCTTAACTTCATTGGTGACGCAATTCTCGTTACCCATAACGCTGACTTCGACTTTTCATTTTTGCAACACGCTTTAAAAGATCATGGCTTTGAACAACTTAAAAATCCAGTCATTGATACTTTATCCTTATCGCGTTATTTATTCCCAGAAAGCAAGAACCATAGATTAGGCAGTTTATGCCGTAATATGGATGTTGTTTATGATGAAGATGATGCTCACCGTGCTAATTACGATGCTCGTGTTTTAAATGATGTTTGGCAGCCAATGCTCGTCTTATTAACTAAGAAAAACCATCATTTAACACATGCCGAATTAGGTAAGTTAGAATCTTCTACAACCTTACTAAAACATATTAGACCAACTCATATCATCGCCTTAGCGAAGAACAAAGAAGGTCTTAAATCCTTATACAAATTAGTGTCATATTCTCATATCGATTATTTGGCCGAAGTACCAAAGATTCCTCGTCGAGAAATTGAAAAATTAAGAGAAAACCTCATTATTGGTTCAGCGTGCTTCAACGGTGAAGTCTTTAGAACCGCCACCTATTATGGGGATGATGCTTTAAAAGAAGTCATGAAGTTCTATGACTACATTGAAATTCAACCGTTAGAGAATTATTCCTATTTGGTCAATATGGGTGAAATGGATAATGAAGAACTTTTAACTCATATCAAAGATATAGTGAGATGCGCTGATGAAGTTGGTAAACCAATCTGCGCTACCGGTGATGTTCACTACTTATCAAAGAAGCATAAGGTCTTTAGAGACGTCTATATTTCTGCAAAAGGCATTGGTGGTGTACCTCACCCACTTAATCCATATGCTCGTAGTAGAGTGCCAGCGTTTGAAAATCCAGATCAACATTATCGTTCAACTGATGAAATGCTCAAATGCATGTCTTTCTTAGGCGAAGAAAAAGCCTATGAAGTGACAGTGACTAACACTAATTTAATCGCGGATATGATCGAACCGATTAGACCAGTTCCTAACGATCACTTATATACACCTACTATCGAAAACTGCGATAACATGCTAAGAGACATGTGCTTTGACAAAGCTCATGAATTATATGGTGATCCTCTTCCAGAATTCATTCAAAACCGTTTAGAAAGAGAACTTAACGGTATTATTTCCAATGGTTATTCCGTTATTTATTACATCGCTCATCGCTTAATTAAGAAAGCTAATGAAGATGGTTATATCGTCGGTAGCCGTGGTTCTGTTGGCTCTTCCTTTGTTGCGACTATGTCAGGTGTTACTGAAGTTAATCCATTACCTCCTCATTATCGCTGCCCAAAATGTAAGCACTTAGAATGGACTAAAGAAACCATGCCAGAATATCGTTCTGGTTATGACTTACCAAATAAAAAATGTCCAGTATGTGGTGAAGAAATGGTGCATGATGGACAAGATATTCCATTTGAAACATTCCTCGGCTTTAACGCTGATAAGGTCCCTGATATCGACCTTAACTTCCCAGGTGACTATCAAGCTAGAGCCCATGATTACACCAAAGTATTACTCGGTGAAAATAACGTCTTTAGAGCAGGCACTATTGAAACAGTCGCCGAAAAGACTGCTTTTGGTTTTGCTCGTGGTTTCTTAGAAAGAAAATTCAAATCGCAAGGCATGAATGATGAAGATGTCGCTAAAGCATTAATGGCCTATCCAAAAGC
The DNA here is from genome assembly GCA_902799855.1 of uncultured Erysipelotrichaceae bacterium. The sequence goes on from CADCCA010000078.1 coordinate 2,673, forward strand.
TAAGATTCACTTCTTAGCCTCAGGATGCGTTGATGTGAAACGTACAACAGGCCAACACCCTGGTGGTATTGTTGTTATTCCTAATGACCATGAAGTCTATGATTTTACCCCTGTTCAATATCCAGCGGATGATATGGATAGCAACTGGAAAACCACCCATTTCGACTTCCATTCCATCCACGATACCATCCTTAAACTTGACCTTTTAGGTCACGTTGACCCAATGGCGTTAAAAATGATGTGTGACTTAACCGGTGTTAAGATTACCGATATTCCAATGAACGATCAAAAAGTTTTATCGCTCTTCTCTAGTGCGAAAGCTTTAGGTATGGATCATGACTACACCAACGCTAAAACAGGTGCTTTATTATTACCTGAATTCAACACCGAATTCGTTAGAGGTGTTCTTGAAGAAACTAATCCAAAGACCTTCTCTGATTTAGTTATTATTTCTGGCTTAACACATGGTACTGGTGTTTGGAACGGTAACGCTGATGAACTAATTAAAAAGGGCTACACCTTACAAGATGTGATTGGCTGTCGTGATGATATTATGACTTATCTTTTAGGTAAAGATTTACCACCAAAAACCGCCTTCTCCATCATGGAAGATGTCCGTAAAGGTAAAGGTTTAAAAGAAGAGTATTTAGAAATTATGAAGGCTAAAAAAGTCCCAGATTTCTATATTGAATCCTGTAATAAAATCCAATACATGTTCCCTAAAGGCCACGCTGTTGCGTATGTCACAATGGCGGTACGTGTCGGCTATTTTAAGATTTATTACCCATTAGAATTCTACGCTACATTCTTTACTGTGCGTTCTAAACAATATGACATTCAAACAATGATTAAGGGTAAAGACGCTATTATCAGTAAGATTGAAGAATTAAGAACTCGTCAAAGGGTATCTAATGAAAAACTCTCACCAAAAGAACAAGAACAATTAAAGACCTTGCTCAATGCTTTAGAAATGGTGCAAAGAGGTTATAAGTTCTCTAATATCGACTTATACAAGAGTGACGCAACCAAGTTCGTCGTTGATTATGAAACTAAATCACTCATTCCTCCATTCATTACCATTGATGGCTTGGGCGAAAACAACGCCATCACAGTCGTGGAAGCAAGAAAAGACGGGGAATTCTATTCCAAAGAAAACTTATTAAGAAGAACAAAACTCACTTCCACAAATGTCCAAGATTTAGCAGACATGGGTGTTTTAGATAGTTTAAGCGAAAACGATCAGCTTTCGTTATTTGACTAACGGGAAGTAGCACAGCTTGGTAGTGCGCTCGCTTCGGGAGCGAGAGGTCGTGGGTTCGAATCCCATCTTTCCGACCATTTGTTTATAACCCCTTTACCATTTGTTTATAACCCCTTTCAAGGGGTTTTTAAATTGCTTTGCCTTTCAAGAAGGACAAAAAGATCCTATACGCCTCTTATTCTGGTGGCAATGGTGGCACTCCTGGTAGCTCCCAAGGTGGAGGAGGCGGTGGTGGTACACCAATCATCCCAACTAATATCACCTATACAGTCACTAATTTACCAGATTGGATCCAAGCGGATGGCTGTGTCATCTTTGCATGGGTTTGGGGAAGCCAAGATGCTGGTTCATGGAAGTCATTAACTTATGGCGCTAATCACGACGCTTCCTTCACTGTTACTGGTGAATTGCAAGGCTTCTTACTTGCTAGATGCGTCAGTGGCACTACAACACCTGATTGGAATATGACAAGCGGTAATGATGCG
>CADCCA010000079.1 GCA_902799855.1 uncultured Erysipelotrichaceae bacterium
GCCGATCAATTCGAAATGTATGGACGCGCTCATGATAGATCTCCATTAGCCTTCTCAACAATTATTGCCGCAGGTAAAAATGCTACTTGCTTACATTATCCAACTCAAGATGACACTCTTAAACAAGAAGACCTCGTCTTATTCGATTTAGGCTATTCCCATGATGGCTATAGTGCGGATATCTCTCGTACATTCCCAATTTCTGGTAAATTCTCTGCTCTTCAAAAAACAGTCTATGAAGCGGTTCTTAACTGCAATAAAGCCGTTATTGAATACGCTAAACCAGGCTTAACCATCAAAGATTTACAGGAATTTGCGACTGAATTCTTAAGAAAAGAATGCATCAGATATCGTTTAATGGATTCAAGTGATGATATTCGTAATTACTATTATCACAACGTTTCCCATCACCTTGGTTTAGATACCCACGATATTTCCTTAAGAGAAAAACCATTAGAAAAAGGTAATGTCATTACAGTTGAACCAGGTTTATATTTTGCTAAATACGGCATCGGTGTCCGTATTGAAGATGATATTTTAATCACTATGGATGGGGCAATTAACCTTTCCAAAAACATCGTTAAAGAAGTCGCTGAAATCGAAAGATTAATGGCGAATAGAGGTTAAAATGAAATACGTTCTTGCTATTGACCAAGGCACCACAAGCTCACGCGCGATGCTCTTTGATAAAAACGGGCAACCTTTTCAAATGGCGCAAAGAGAAGTGCACTGCTTATTCCCTAAATCTGGTTGGGTAGAAGCAGATGCCATTGCCATTTGGGTTTCCGTCATGGACGTCATCAATGAAGTCTTAATCAAGGCTAATATTTCGATTGATGACATCGATTCTGTTGGGTTAGCCAATCAAAGAGAAACGACAATCGTCTGGTCAAAAGAAACAGGAATGCCTGTTTATAACGCCATTATTTGGCAGTCCCGTCAATCAGCAGAAATCTGCGAAAACTTATCTGATAAAAAAGAATTAATTCACCAAAAAACTGGTTTATTAATGAACCCATATTTCTCTGCTAGTAAGGTGCGTTTTATCCTAGATCATATTCCTAATGGTCAAGCTCGTGCAGAAGCAGGTGAATTATTATTTGGCACAATTGATTCTTGGATCATCTATAAGATGACGAATGGCAAAACTCACGCTACAGATGTGACCAATGCCTCAAGAACTCTTTTATATAACATCGAAGAAATGCGTTGGGATGAAGAACTTTGCCGTATCTTCAATATCCCAATGTCTATGCTACCAGTTGTTAAACCATCAGCCTCTGATTATGGTGCTTTAGAATTCTTAAGAAGTAATATCCATATCACTGGTGTTATCGGTGACCAACAAGCCGCCTTATTCGGTCAAACATGTTTTGAAGAAGGCGAAAGTAAGAATACTTATGGTACAGGTTGCTTCCTTTTAGTGAACACGGGTAGCAATTTAGTCCTTTCAAAGAATGGACTTCTTACCACAGTAGCGTGGCAAATAGGCAATCAAGTGACCTATGCTTTAGAAGGTTCCGTCTTCATCGGTGGTGCGGTTGTGCAGTGGTTACACACCGAAATGCAACTCTTAGAGCGTTCTAGCGATAGTGAAAAAGTCGCTACTGAATCACCAACAGGAAACATCTATGTTGTTCCTGCTTTTACTGGCTTAGGCACTCCATATTGGGATGATGATGCTAGAGGAGCAGTATTTGGCTTAACTAGAAGTACAAACCGCAGCCAATTTGTCCGTGCTTCCCTAGAAGCAATCGCCTATCAATGCAAAGACGTGATGGAAGTTATGCAAAAGGAAACCGGCAAAAAGATCAAGACTTTAAAAGTCGATGGTGGTGCTACTAAAAACGGTTACCTCATGCAGTTCCAAAGTGACATCTTACATACATCAATTAAATTACCAAAATGTTTAGAAACAACCGCCCTAGGCGCTGCCTATATGGCGGGCTTACAAAGCGGATATTATCCAAACTTAGAAAGTATCCGTCGCATTCACGAATATCAAGCGATTTATCAACCTCAAATGGATAAGAAGACTATCAGTAGTCTCTATAAAGGTTGGAAAACTGCAATCAAAGCGACAAGAATGTTTAAATAGGAGGGAATTATGGCAATCGCTAACATGTTTAATAAAGAGCAAGTTACAAGAATTATCAGTGGCATACCGATTAATCAAAAACTCGATATTGATTATCTTTATGATGTCTATGAAATGGCTAATGAAGCCATCGATATGCTCGTTAAAGAAAATCAACAAATAGAGGTTAACACTGTTAACCAATATGATCTGCTCTTTTACTGTGTTGGTGAATACTATTATTCCATCTCCCATCTTACCGAAGAAGAAACCATTAATTTCCAAAAGAACGAAGACTATCCTAGTAGCATGGCTTCAGTGGCCGCGGATAAATATTTGTCGTTGTCCATCTTTAACCACGTTGAAAAGAAACTAGCGAATCGTTTCTTACCTCCTGCTTCTTCTTTAAACATGTATATCAATTTCATGCTTAATATCGTGCAAGGATATAAGAAAAACGATCCTCAATCCACTTTAATCAGCGATCTTTTAATGAAATCATTAACAATTTCCCGCTGTATCTTGGAAAACTTATTAGATGGTTATGAAACTGAAGCTTTCTCTTCCTGGAGAACACTTCACGAATGTGAATGCACCCTTATTATCTTAGATAAATATGGTGAACCTTTAATTAACAATTATTTGAAACATATGAACTATGGCTTTGCTTTTAATGATTCAATGAAAGATAAAGAACAACAAGACAAAGTCTTCTATGAAATGAAAGAAGAAATGAGGGCTAAAGGTCTCAAGAGCAAAGATATCCGTAAATACATCGAATACGGCTGGCTTTATCCAATCGTTCCAGAAGGTGATGAGACATTTAAACTCAACTTTAGAGACGGTTTAGAAAAGCTTGCAGGTCTATCAGAATACTCGCGCAGATATGAGATTTCTAGTGAGATTATTCATAGCACGCCCCTTCTAATTTACTCAAATAAAGAGTATTTCTACTACATGACTTTGCTCAGCTTATACGAGAGTTTCTTTCGCTTAGAAAGAGTCTTTGTCTCACTTTTCTCAAAACGTGTCTCACAAGAACAAATGCAAAGGTATTTACAAATGCAACGCGTTTATTATTCGCAACTCGTCTCAATTCATAAACGAGAACTAGCGGTATTCAGAAATACAGTCGCTAAAAGCAAGCATTAAAAAAGACTCAAGTGAGTCTTCTTTTTTTCTTTTATCTATCTTGTATTTCTCTAATCCTTTGTCTGCATTTAGCGAACTCTTCAGCGGTAGTTAATCCTAAATAGACATAGACCACTTTGTTGTCGATATTAACCATGGCCATTGCTACATTGGTGCTGCTATCAAAAGTGATAGCCTTGATTTCGCTTGGCTTGAAGATGTAGAGTCTATCATTCCATTCTTGTAGGAAGATCATATCTCTCTTTGTATCGTAATAAACGCATTCACGTTTGATCCTGTTGCTTTTTTTAATGCTATTGATATTGGTAGCTGCTAAAACAATGAGAAAGATACCAACTAATAACCAAACAGTTAGAATACCAATAACAAGTTGAATGGTGCTAACAGTAGTGGTCATACTTCTATTTCTTTTAGCGAGTACTTCAAAATTAGTTTCATCAACTTCACCTTCAACTAGGTGATTTGCTAATACATCATGTTTAAATTGAATATCTTCGGCCATATAAATAAATACTCCCTGTATTCCAGAGAGTATTCTAGCAAATATTAATTAGAGAGTATTCTAGCAAATATTAATTAGATTAATCAAATATAAACTGATTAATCATCTTGATAGCAAGAGCCACCGATGAATTCACGAATAATGGAATTACATGGTACCCATTTATCTGGTAAGTCATCAAAGAACTTAAGCATACGGATTAATCTTTCTGCGACTGGGAAGTGTTCGCTTTCTGGATCAATCTCTTCAAGTAATGGCATCGCATATTTCTTCATAACGCTTAATTCATAAGCGGAGAATGAGTTAAAGACATAGTTAGCGCCTTCTTGGGTATCATAAATCCATTTGAATTCACCTTTTCTGACACTTGGCCACATCTCGAGAGTGCTAATGGCTGAAGAGTTACGGAATTGATGGTCACGAACCATTCTTCTAAGAAGTCTCAAATCGGTTAA
>CADCCA010000080.1 GCA_902799855.1 uncultured Erysipelotrichaceae bacterium
AACCAGCTGAACAACCAAAAGAGGAATAATTAATGGCTTACAAAGAATTTAAAAACGTAACCATCCTTGACCACCCTCTTATCGCCCACAAGATCACAAAGTTGAGAGATAAGACAACTAAGACAAGTGAATTCAAAATGCTTGTTAAAGAAGTATCCGTTTTGGAAGGATATGAAGCATTAAGAAACGCTCAAACTCAATTAGTGGAAATTGAAACACCAATTGAAAAGACCACTCAACCAGTTGTCAAACGTAAAAATCTCTGCTTTGTTCCAATTCTTCGTGCGGGTTTAGGAATGGCAGATGGCATGTTGGAACTTGTTCCAGGATGTACATGTGGTCATATCGGTTTATACCGTGATGAAGTTACAAAAGAACCTGTGGAATATTACTGCAAATTGCCTGCAGATATTTCTGAAAAAGATGTTTACCTTGTTGACCCAATGTTGGCAACAGGTGGCTCCGCAATTGACGCGGTCAAACAACTCAAAAAACATGGTGCTAAAAAGATTACATTCATTTGTATCATTGCTGCACCAGAAGGTGTTGAAGCATTCTGTAAGAAATACCCAGACATTCCACTTTATATCGGTGCGTTAGATCGTTGTTTAAACGAAAACGCCTACATCTGTCCAGGCCTAGGCGATTGTGGTGACCGTACATTTGGTACCACAAATGGCACTACAGAAGACAGACACATTATTTAAAAATAGAAAGACATATTTTATAATTACGATTCCTTTCAGTTGAAAGAGGGAAAAGAAAGTTATGACAAACAAAGAAAAAACACTTATCTTCTCTTTGACATCTTGTGAAGACTTAGCGAACAAGGTGTGCGAAGAATTGGGTATGAAGAAGAGTTGCGCAATCGTGAGAAGATTCGCAGACAACGAAATTTTTACCCGCCCATGTCCTGACACGGATGTCAAAAACAAAGACGTTATTGTCATCCATTCGACATGTCAACCAGTTAATGACAAATTGATGGAGCTATTAATCTTCATCGACGCTTGCCATAGAGGCGAAGCTAGATCTATCACCGCAGTTATCCCTTACTTTGGATATGTGAGACAAGATAGAACTATTGACTTCGGCGATCCAATCAGTGCGAAAATGGTCGCTAATTGCTTAAAAGCCGCTGGCTGTGACAGAGTTATCTCTGTTGACTACCACAGTGGTGCGATGGAACCATTCTTTGAAGGAATGGAATGCAAAGAACTATATTCATCATCAGTCTTTGCAAGATACTATCGTGAACGCATTAAGAAATTCAGAATCTCTCTAAGTGATATCGTCATTGTTTCTCCTGACAAAGGTGGCTTAGAAAGAGCGAGACACTTATCTAAAGCATTAGGCGACTTACCAATCGCCGTATTAAATAAATATCGTCCAGAACCAAATAAAGCGGTCATTACCAACATTAAAGGTGAACCAGTCGCAGGAAAATATTGTTTGATGATTGATGATATCATCGATACCGGTGGCACGATTATTGCAGCCTCAAAAGAACTTCTTAAAAATGAAGCAAAAGGTATCTTGATTTGTGCATGTCATGGCATCTTTTCCAAGAATGCTCTCGCCAAATTATATAGATGTGGCATCTTAGATATCGCGATTAGTGATTCTATTCCACAAGAAGAAGATGTCGTCTCTATCGTCTCTTTAGCACCAGTAATTGCTAAATATATCGACGAGCATTTCTAAACAAATAACATCCAAATAAAGCGGTCCAGATGGATCGCTTTTTCTTTTTGCAAAAATTGTTAAAAAACATTTAACAAGACACTGCTGTTAGAATATACTTAAAGAGTGTTTTTTCTAATAAGAAAAGGCAAAAGGAGATACCTATGAAATACGATGTCGCGATTGTCGGTGCGGGCCCAAGTGGCTATTTTTGCGCCTATGAATTAGTCAAAAAGAATCCCGACCTCAAAGTCATTCTCCTTGATAAAGGCTTATCTATTGAACGCAGGCACTGTCCTGTTTTAGAACATAAATTAACTAAATGCCCAAAGAACGCTAAAGGGTATCAAGAATGCTTCCCAGCTTGCTCCATTACCAATGGTTTTGGTGGTGCTGGTGCTTATTCTGATGGCAAATTTAACATCACCTCTGAATTTGGTGGTTGGCTACAAGATTACATTGATCAAGATGAATTGATGAAACTCATTCACTATGTTGATGAAATCAATCTTCAACATGGCGCTACTCCAGTTATTACTGACCCATATACTCCAGAAGTGAGAGATATCGAAAGAAGAGCGATGTCTGTCGGTCTTAAACTTTTACATAGCAAAGTTAGACATTTAGGTACCGAAGAAAATCTCAAAATCTTAACTAGGATTTATTTTGATTTAAAAGATAAAATCGATTGCCGTTTCTCAACCGCTGTTAAAGATGTAGTGGTGGAAAACGGACAAGTTAAAGGCGTTATTACCGATAAAGGTGAAGAAATCGATGCTGATTATGTTTTATTAGCAGTTGGTCGTGAAGGTAGCGCTTGGTTAACTGACCTATTTGAAAAGTTCAACATTGAAATGACACAAAACCAAGTTGATATTGGTGTCCGTGTTGAATGTCCAAATATGGTCATGGAAGAAATTAATAAAAACTTATACGAAGGTAAGTTCATTTTTAAAGCGTCCACTGGTAGCACTGTTAGAACATTCTGCTCTAACCCAGGTGGTCACGTCGTTATGGAAAACTATCAAGGTGTCGTTAATGTTAATGGTCACTCTTATAACGATCCAAAACTTTCCAGTGAAAACACCAACTTTGCATTATTAGTAACACACCATTTTGAAGAACCATTTAAGAAACCAAATGAATACGCTTTAAAAGTTTCTTCTTTAGCGAACCAATTAGCCTGTGGTTCTGTCCTTGTTCAACGCTTTGGCGATATAAAACAAGGCAGACGTAGCACAGTTAAGCGTATCAATGAAGGATTTGTTAGACCAACATTGAAAGAAGCTGTACCAGGCGATTTAGCCCTTTGCTTACCACAAAAAACCATGCAAGCGATTATCGAAATGATTCAAGTTTTGGATCACATCACTCCTGGTATCGCTACAGAACACACATTACTATACGGCGTTGAAGCAAAATACTATTCTGCTCACCCACAAATCGATAACAAACTTGAAGTTAAAGATATAAAGAACCTCTACGTTGGTGGAGATGGCGCTGGTCTAACAAGAGGCTTAGCCCAAGCCGGTGCCTGTGGTGTCTATATTGCTAGAAATATCCTCCAAAAGATTAGGAAGGATAAGAAATAAAGGAGAAACTTTTTATGAGATGTGTAGGTGTGACATCTAGAGGGATTAGGCTTCCCGTACTCAAAACTGGAGACGACCTTGCGAGCATTGTTGTCGATTCAGTTTTAAAAGCCTCAGAAAATGAAGGATTTAAGTTCCATGATCGCGATGTTGTCGCAATCACCGAAAGTATCGTCGCTCGCTGCCAAGGTAACTACGCGACAGTTGACGATATTGCTAACGATGTTAGAAAGAAAACCGGTGGCGACGAAGTAGCGGTCATTTTTCCTATCTTGAGTAGAAATAGATTCGCTATTTTACTTAAAGGTATCGCTAGAGGTGTTAAGAAAGTGTTCTTAATGCTCTCATATCCAAGCGATGAAGTTGGTAATGCTTTAATTACTGCTGATCAAGTTTATGAAGCTGGCATCAACCCATATAGTGATGTTTTAACTTTAGAAAGATATAGAGAACTCTTTGGTTATAGAGTTCACGAATTCACTGGTGTTGACTATGT
>CADCCA010000081.1 GCA_902799855.1 uncultured Erysipelotrichaceae bacterium
TATCAAGCCACGTGCCGCGTAAATTGCATGAGCGGTGCCCCATGGTTTCTCTCTTCCTTCTGGTACTTTGAAGCCTTCTGGAAGGACGTTTAAATCTTGGAAAGCGTACTCAACTTTAATGATTTTTTCCGCTCTTTTACCAATTGTGTCTCTAAAAGCTTCATAGAAATCTTTCTTAATAATAAAGACAACGGAACTGAAACCAGCGCGTTTTGCATCATAAATGGAATAATCCAATAAAAAGTTATTGTAATCATCCATTGGTTCCATTTGTTTGAGGCCACCAAAACGGCTACCCATGCCTGCGGCCATAATGACTAGTTGCATAATGTAAAAACTCCCTTTTTATTTGAAAAATAATGCTGCCGCACCAATCTTGCCAGAATCATATCCTAATTCGGCAGGAACAACTTCCACTGCTGGTGTTCTTTGATATCCATAGAAACGTTCTTTGATATAGTCGTTTAATGGATCAAATAATGGCTTACCCGCATTAGCGATGCCACCAGATAGAACAACAACGTTTGGTCTAAAGATGTTGCAGTAATTTAATATACCTTCACCAAGATACTTGATGTAGTTATCTAATACTTGTTGAGCGCTCTTATCGCCTTTAGCGGCGCCTTCGAACACTACTTTACCACCCACTAATTCGATTTCAGGTGATATTTGCCACATTAATGAGCGTTTATTTGAACGCATGGCTTTTTTAGTTTCTCTAATTAAAGCGGTCGCAGAGGCATAGGCTTCTAAGCAGCCTTTTCTACCACAAGAACATTGTTCGCCATCAACTTGGACGACAATGTGTCCCAGTTCTCCACCTTTTCCTTGATTGCCTTCATAGAGTTTGCCGTTAATGATAATTCCACCACCAACGCCTGTACCTAATGTGAGCATAATAACGGTTTCATATTGTTTACCCGCACCAAATTTAGCCTCACCTAATGCTGCAGCGTTTGCATCATTAATGAGTCTAATTGGATAAGGTAATACTTCATTCATGATTTTAGCGACTGGTAAATCGTTCCAGCCTAAATTATTAGAGTATTCAACGACACCTTCCGCTACATTCAAAGTACCAGGACAACCAATACCTATACCGGCTATCTTATCTTCTAGATGTTGGGAAGCGATATATTCTTTGACTAAAGCCGCTAGTTTTCTAACGGTTTCTTCTCCAGGTTCGCCTTTAACAAAAGGCATACTGAATTTCTCATAGACACGACCGTTACTATCAACTGCCGCACCTTTAATGGACATACCACCAATATCAATACCAATCGCAATCATAAATTTACCTAAAACTTAATATCGTAGAAGACAAAGTTATTATCGTTATCGATATAACCGACTTCTTTATCTTTGATGATGATGTAACCATCCTCATCGACATAGCCGAGCTTTTTAGTACCAAAAGAGATTTCGCCTTCTGGAGTAATGTCCGCGAACTTTTGACGATTGATAAAAATACCTTGGCGGTCAATATATCCCACCATCTTTTCGCCAACGAAAACGTTCTTACCAAAACTCTCGACAATTTGCATATTATTTACCTTTCTTTTCCACAAAAGGACCGACTTTTGCGGAGTTTTCGACCTTAACACCCTCTAAATTAGAGGAGATAATTTCTGCTTCATTACCCACTTCAACATCGTTAAGAATGGTGTTTGGACCGATGGAGCAAGCTTCACCAATTTTGGACTTACCTAAGATGGTTGTATTGCTACGAATAACGGTATCTTGACCAATCTCAACGTCTGGTGAAATATAAGCGGAATCGATATCTTCAATAGAGACACCGGAAAGCATTAATTTTTGATTAATTCTTCTACGCATAATCTTAGCCGCGTATGCTAATTGAACACGGTTATTAATGCTATAGACTTCTTTCATTTCTTCAGCCACAAACACACCCACGTGGTAGTTATCTTGGATGAATAATTGCACTAATTCGGATAAGTAGAACAAGTGTCTATTGTTATCAACCGACAATCTTTCAATATACTTAAACAAGAGTTCATTATCGATGATGCAGATACCAGTATTAACTTCGTTGATTTCATATTCAGCGAATGTGCAGTCGCTTTCTTCTCTAATCGCTAAGATACGATTTGATTTATCTTCTCTTAAGATACGACCATAACCCTTTGGGTTATCTAAGACTGCGGAAACAACGGTCATATCGTATCTATTCTTTTCATGAATGTGGAAGATTTGACGTAATGTTTCTGTTTCTACTAATGGTGTATCACCATAGATAACTAATGTTTGACCTGGTTTACCTTCAAGGAATGGTTTTGCTTGTAAAACAGCGTGGCCAGTACCTAATAATCTCTTTTGCCAAACAACATCTGATTCTTTTTCGACGAGTGATTTTGTTAATTCACCACCGAAACCCACAACAGTAACAATCTCTTGAGGATCAAGTGGTTTAACTGCGTCGATAACATAGTTAATAATTGGTTTACCTAAAATTGGATAAGAAACCTTTGAGTGCTCTGGATCACGGGAATTCATTCCTGTGCCTTTGCCAGCCGCTAGTACGACTACGTATTTGTTCATAAAAGAACCTCCATTATATGTATGTAAGATACGTAAAATTTATTTTAATACACGGGCCAATTCGACCTGGTATTTGTTTTCAAATTGTTTTAAAACTTTTTTGAGAAGTTTTTTATCGGTGCTTAAAGCAAAAACAGCGGAACCTGAACCTGTTTGTTGGACAATTTTGAGACCACAATCATGTAATTCATCGATAATGGTTTGGATTTGAGGAACTAGTGAAATGGCTGGTGCTTGTAAAGCGTTACCAATACTAGCCGCTAATAAATCATCGTCGCCTTCTTTTAATGCTTTAATTACATTATCCACGTTGCAAACTGTTAAATCCATAGAATCTGCGGCTAGATAGACTTCTCTAGTGGAGCAGCCAGCTTCTGGTTTAACTAAAAGCACGTAGTAGTTGTTTTTAATTTCAATTGGTTCAAGAATCTCACCCAAACCTTTGCATCTTGCTGGTTTGCATTTCACAAAGAATGGAATGTCGCAACCTAATGTTTTGCCGATTTCCATTAATTCTTCATCGCTAGCGCCTAAATTGAGGATTTCATTAACCGCTTTTAAAGAGCAGGCTGCGTTAGATGAACCACCACCTAAACCCGCTTGGATTGGAATGACTTTATGAATTAAGATTCTGAACTTTTCATCAAAGTGATAGATGCTACGTAATTTATCAATGGAGAAAGTCGCTAAGTTATAGTTGAAAGTACCAATGGAAAAATCATCAACAGTAACAAAGTTATCTGGTGATTTGTTTAACTTATCAATCACCAATGAGTCGTGTAAAGAGATAGGCAACATTACCATGTCTAATTCATGGTAACCATCTTTACGCTTTCCTGTAATATTTAAGCAAAGATTGATTTTTGCGTAGCTACGAATGTGTAAACTTTTCATCTTCAGTTTAATTGTAACATTTTAAAAATAATTTTTAAGGGGTAACTATTACTTTTCTAGATACTTATACATTGCAAGGTAAGTATCAGGAGATAAGTCCTCTGGTCGAGATAAAGGATTAATCTCAAGGTCGAGACATAATTTTGCCACGAGTTCTTTGTCTTTTAAAGTATTAACTAAGTTATTTTGTATAGTTTTACGACGATTTAGGAATAAAGATTTCGCAAGTTTAAATGTTCCTAACGCATCTTCTCTATTTTTTGTTTCATCAATAGTGATAGCAAACACTACTGAACTACATT
>CADCCA010000082.1 GCA_902799855.1 uncultured Erysipelotrichaceae bacterium
CTTATTTGATATGTTATTAAAAGAAGGTTATAGATTTGCGGTCGCTCATGTCAATTATCATTTAAGAAAAGAAAGCGATGAAGAAGAGATCGAATTACGTAATTACTGTCTCATTCATGGAGTTGGTATTTTTGTTAAAAGCGTGAGAGAAAATTTAGGTGATAATAACTTAGAAGCTAAGTGCCGTGATATCCGTTATAACTTCTTTATCGATGTGGTTAAACAGAATAATTATGATGCCTTATTAGTCGCTCACCAAGAAGATGACTTAATTGAGACATATCTCATGCAAAAAAGACGCATGAACCTCGTGAATTACTTTGGAATTAAAGAAATTTCTTATTTCACAGACGTCGAAATTATTAGACCATTACTCAAATATCGTAAGAAAGAATTATTGATTTACTGCCGTATGTTTGGTGTCCCTTACGCTATCGATAAAACTAATTTAGAAGATCATTTCTTAAGGAATCAAATCAGACACCAAGTAGTGGAAGTTATGACTCCAGAAGAAAGAAAAGAAATCTTAAAAGAGATCGATTCTGAAAACGAAAAATTAGCGGAGATTTTCGCTAAAATATCTAAGATAAATTCAAATAAGATAGAAGATTATAATAGGTTAAATGAAATCGAGTTTTTATATGCGATTGTTTCCCTTGGCAGAAAGATTAAAGCAGACTTTACTATCTCTAAGGAACAAGGTAATGAACTCAGAAAAGTTTTGCTTTCAGATAAACCAAATGTTTCCGTTAGTGTTGATGAACTAGTTTTCTTGAAAGAATACGACACCTTCACCATTAAAGAAGATGCTGAATCTTGTGATTATGAATATGTTCTTATAGAACCAGGGAAATTAGATACTCCATATTTCAGTTTAGACTTTTTAGGGGATACATCTAATAGAAACGTTTCACCAGATGATTATCCGTTAACCATTAGAAACGCTCGTCCAAATGATGCTTATAAAATTAAAGATTACGAAAAAGAACTCAGACGATTATTTATTGATTGGAAGATGCCTGTTTCACTTAGAAATCGTTGGCCAATAATCATCAACAAAGATGGCATTATTGTGTACGTACCACGCTACCAAAAAGATTTCGTAGCCCCAGAAAACTGCAATTTCCGCGTCAAATATTAAGCTATAGTGTATTTTTCTTTTATAAATAAAGAAATCTTATTATAATAAATCGAATTGAATATTTATAAGGAGGTAACTTATGGATGATGAAAACAATAAACCTCGTGTAGGTGTATCACGCAGTTTCATATTTTCAATCTTTCTCGTTTTAGCCATTATTGGTCTTGTTGCGTACTTCATCTTTTCTAATTCCAACGGTGCTGATCACCTCAAACCAACCGAATATTCTAGTTATCTTATCAATGGTAATATCACAGAAGTTCAATACGTTAGTGCTTCAACTACCGTCACAGTTAATGGTAAATACACAAAAACCAATTCTTTAGGTAAAACAAGCACAAACAATTACACAATTACTTTTGATAGAGAAGATTATTTCGAAAAGAGAGACTTTGAAATCGACTTTAATAACGATGGTGCTGTTAACGCCGATGATAAGTGCAACTATAACGAATTAGTTTTATTTGCCCAAAAGAAAATGGGTAAAACTGATAAAGGTGATTACAAATTAGTCGTTAAAGAATCAGTGAACCCATATCAAACCACATGGTGGGATCAATGGGGTCCAACAATTATTCTAATTGGTGGTTCTACATTAATTATGATTTTCTTACTCTCAAGAATGTCATCGACAGTCAATGCTTCTAATAGACAAGCTATGGACTTCAACCGTTCAAGAGCAAGAAAAGTCAACGCTAGTAAAGTTAAATTTGACGATGTTGCAGGTGCTGATGAAGAAAAAGCCGAAATGCAAGAACTCGTCTATTACTTAAAAGACCCAAGAAAATTCACCAAATTTGGTGCCAAATTACCAAAAGGTGTCTTATTAGTGGGCCCTCCAGGCTGTGGCAAAACATTATTAGCCAAAGCTGTTGCAGGTGAAGCTGGAGTTCCATTCTTTTCCATTTCTGGTTCCGACTTTGTCGAAATGTTCGTTGGTGTCGGTGCTGGTCGTGTCAGAGATATGTTCAGAATCGCCAAAGAAAACGCTCCATGTTTAGTCTTTATCGATGAAATCGATGCTGTTGGTAGACAAAGAGGCGCTGGCTTAGGTGGTGGTAACGATGAACGTGAACAAACACTTAACCAATTATTAGTCGAAATGGATGGCTTCAATGATAATGCTGGTATCATCGTTATCGCGGCCACCAATAGAGATGACGTCTTAGACCCAGCTCTCTTGAGAGCAGGCCGTTTTGATAGAAAGATTACTGTTTCTTTACCTGATAAGAAAGGTAGAGAAGCCATCTTCAAAGTACACGCTAGAAACAAATTCTTAGATGAAGATATCAGCTTTGAAAATCTTGCTAGCCGTACAGTCGGATTCTCTGGTGCTGATATTGAAAATATCATGAACGAAGCGGCTATCTTAGCGGTTCGTGCTAATAGAGAAAAGATTTCTATCGATGATATCGATGAAGCTATTGACCGTCGTATTGCGGGTCCTGCTAAATCTTCTCGTTCCATTACTGCTCATGAAAAAGAAATGATCAGTTATCACGAATCAGGCCACGCTATTCTCGGTTTAAGATATCCTCATGCTGATAAAGTACAAAAAGTTACCATCATTCCACGTGGCAATGCTGGTGGCTATGTCCTTTCAACTCCAGAAGATGATCGCTTTACTAATAGTAAAAAAGAACTCATCGCGCGTATCGTTGGTCTTATGGGCGGACGTGCGGCTGAAGAAATCTTCTGTGATGATATCTCAAATGGTGCATCTAACGATATCGAACAAGCGACCGCGATTGCACGCGCTATGGTGTGTGAGTGGGGTATGTCTGATTTAGGACCAATCCAATATGAAAGAGATACCGGTAGTGTCTTCCTAGGAAGAGACTATACCAATACCCAAAAGAATTTCTCTGTTGAAACTGCAACCAAGATCGATAGTGAAATTCGTAAGATTATTGACTTCGCTCATGATGAAGCTATCCGCGTTATCAACGAAAACAAAGATGATGTTATCCTTTTAGCGAAGACATTAATCGAACATGAACAAATCACCGGTGAAGAGATTGACTACTTAATGGAACATCGTCATCTCAAACGCGATGAAAAGAAACTGGAAGAAGAAGCTCAAAAAGAACAAGTAAGTGAGGCACCAGAAGCCGAACCAACTGAGCAAGCAAATGAGCCTGAAGCTCCAGTTGAAGAAGAAAATAAATAACTATTTTAGGAAGGCGAAATCCTTCCTTTTTCTATGTGGAAATTAGGCAATATTGAAATCAAAGGAAAAGTGGTTCTTGCCCCAATGGCAGGAATAACAAGTGCAGGTTATCGCAAATACCTCAATACTTTTGGTGTGGATATCTGTGTTTCTGAGATGGTTTCCGATATGGGTTTAATCTATCAAAACAAAGAAACTGAGAGTTATGTTGTTTTTGAAAAAGATCAAACTATAACAGGCGTGCAGTTATTTGGTTCTAATCCTGAAAACTTGAAGAAAGCCGCTACCATTGCCCTTAAATTGAACCCAAATATCGATTTCTTTGATGTGAATATGGGTTGCCCAGTTCCTAAGGTTACTAAGACTGGAGC
>CADCCA010000083.1 GCA_902799855.1 uncultured Erysipelotrichaceae bacterium
GGGCCCACTACCAAAAGGATATGTTCCCAAAGATGGATGTTGATAACGAATCCTATGTCCTTAGACCAATGAACTGCCCACACCACATGGTTATGTATAGAAGTGCTCTGCACTCCTATCGTGAACTTCCACTTAGAATTGCGGAAATCGCGGCTGACTTCCGTTTTGAAGCATCAGGTGCTTTAACTGGTATTGAAAGAACCAGAGCCTTCTATCAAAACGACTCCCACATTTTCTGCATGCCAACTCAAATCGGTGATGTCTTTAAAGAAGTCACTAAACTCATCCTTGATGTTTATAGCGATTTCGGATTCCAAAACTACGAATTCCGTTTATCCTTAAGAGATCCTAACGATACCGAAAAATATTTCGGTAATGATGAACTTTGGGAAAAGAGTGAAAATCAATTACGTGAAGTTTTAAAAGAATTAGGTGTTAACTATTATGAAGCGATTGGTGAGGCAGCATTCTATGGACCAAAACTCGACGTTCAAGTCAAGAGTGCGATTGGTCACGATGTCACCTTGTCCACTATTCAACTCGACTATCAATTACCGGAGAGATTTGAACTCACTTATATCGATGAAAAAGGCGAGAAGGCTAGACCAGTTGTCGTCCACCGCGCTATCTTAGGTTCCCTTGATCGTTTCATCGCTTTCTTGATCGAAGAAACCAAAGGTGCATTCCCAACCTGGTTAGCGCCAGTGCAGGTTAATATTCTTCCTGTTAATAATGCTTACCACTTAGAATACGCTCAAGAGCTATTAGCAAAGTTTAAAGAAGCGGGCTTACGCGTTGAACTTGATGATAGCAACGAGAAACTTGGTTACCGCATGAGAAGCGGTCAAATGAGAAAGATTCCATTTACCTTAGTTCTCGGTGACCATGAACGAGATGATAGAACTGTTACCTATCGTAGATTTGGTGCCCAAGAACAAATTACCGTCCCAATCGAAGAATTTTTAAAACTCATTAGTGAAGAAATTAAAAGCAAAAGATATTTCAACTCAGAAAGCAATTAATTAAATTATTAAAAAGAGTTTCAAACTGATAGACAATATACTAAAATGATAACAGTTTGTTACTCTTTTTGTTTACAACAAACATTTACATTATGAAAAACAAAAGAAAAATCATCCTCTCCATTAGCACTCTTCTAGCGATGACGTTAATCGGATGCACTACTACTAATCCGTCATCTTCTTATTCTGGTGATAGCGGCTCACTATCTTCTAGTGAGATTTCTGCTTCTAATCCATCATCTAGTTCTTCAGAAATCGCTATTCCTGATATTGATCCTCTTAAAGAATTGGATTTCCTCTATGATTCGACGAATGAAAACTATTGGGTTAAAAAAGCCAAATCTGAAGATATCAATGGTAATTTAGCCATCCCTAGTACTTATAATGGCAAACCAGTAGTTGGCATCCAAATGAATGCTTTTCAATATTGTAAATCTTTAAAATCAGTAACTCTCCCAAGCACGATTGATGAAATCGAATCTAGTGCCTTTTATCTATGCGAAAAACTAGAATCAGTCACATTGAATGATGGTCTAAAAACTATTGGTTCTTATTCTTTTTATAGATGCGAATCTTTAGAATCAATCATCGTTCCTGACACTGTCACTTTTTTAGGGAGTTCTTCATTTAGAGACTGCCTTTCCTTAGAGACAGTTAAGTTAAGTAAGAACATTACCGAAATCGGTGAATACATGTTTGAGGGTTGTTGGCATTTAACATCAGTCAACATTCCTAACGGCGTTACCAAGATTGGTGAATATGCTTTTAGAGAATGTGCTTTTGAAGAAATCGCAATTCCTAACAGCGTTAAAGAAATTGACAAAGGCGCTTTTAATTTCTGCGAGTATTTAAAAAGTGTCACTATTCCTGAGAGTGTGACCTCTTTGGGTTCTTCCGCTTTTATCAATTGTTCTTCTTTAGAAGAAATAAATGTCGATGCGAATAACGCTGATTACTGCTCAATTAATGGTGTGCTTTTCAATAAAGAAAAAACTTCTATTTTGAAATTCCCATCAAACTGGTCAAAAGCCTTCACTTATCCAAATACTGTTACTTCGATTGGTGACCACGCTTTCTATAGCTGCGCTAATCTAGTATCATACAATGTTCCAAATAATATCGTTTCAATTGGTGAAACTGCTTTTTCTAACTGTAAATTCCTAGAATCAATTAATATTCCAAACGGTGTCAATTCGATTGGTATGTTCTGCTTTTCGCAGGATATCGCTTTAAAGAAGATTATAATTCCAGGAAGCGTCTCTACGCTTGATCAGGGGACATTTAGAGATTGTCATAGTCTTACATCGGTGACTTTAGAAGAAGGCGTCACTTATATTGGTCACACCCCATTTATGTGGTGTATGTCTTTAAAATCAATCGTTATTCCTCATAGCGTTACTAAACTTGGGTTACAAGCTTTATACGAAGGTTTCTTCAATAATATTTATTACAAAGGAACAGAAGTAGAATGGAACAATATTGAAAGCCTTTCTAAAGAACCATATATCTATAATAAGTCAGAAACCACTCTATCTTTTTATAGCGAAACTACACCAACTGGAGCGGGATCTTATTGGCACTATGTAAATGATGTGCCGACTATTTGGTAAATTGATAAATAATTAATTGACACATTATATTAATAATGATAATATCTTAACGCAAAAACGTAGAAAGCAGAGGCACCCGCTTCTCGCCAGACCGATAAATATTGGTTGGCTAACGCTACTTCTTATGGGCTAAGAATGTTAACGGGTGCAATATGCATCCGTTTTTATTCGAAAAGGAGTTGATACTTATCGTAGACAATCGCTTTGCCGCTAATAACAACAAGAACAAAGGCAATCAAAACAAAGATCTAGTGAACGAAAATGTTCGTTTCCCAGAAGTATTATTAATCGGACCTAATGGTGAACAAATTGGCACCATGTCATCACGTGAAGCACAATTCAAGGCTAATGAATATGATTTAGACTTGTTATGTGTTGCGCCTAATGCTAAACCACCAGTCTGCAAAATTATTAATTACAGCAAATACCGTTTTGAACAGCAAAAGAAGGCTAAAGAAGCCAAGAAAAATCAACATGTTGTTGAAGTTAAGGAAGTGCAACTAACCCCACAAATTGGTGGCCATGATATGGAAACCAAGGCGAGAGCCGCTACCAAGTTTTTAGAAGCAGGTAACAAAGTTAAAGTTGGTGTTAGATTCCGCGGCAGACAAATGACCCACATCGAAGTTGGTCAAGAAGTCATGGATAAGTTTATCGCTCTTCTCGCTGATTATGCGAATATTGAAAAACCATCAGCCATGGAAGGTAGATGGATGTATGCAATACTCGCCCCAAAGAAGAAGTAGGAGGAAAATATTATGCCAAAAATGAAAAGTAAAAGAGCTTTAATGAAAAGAATTAAAGTTACCGGCACAGGCAAAGTCGTCAGACATCATGCCTATGTTTCACATTTAGCCCCACACAAAACCACAAAGCAAAAGAGACACTTAATGAAGTCTGCTGTCTTACACAAGACCGACTACAAGAGAATTAAGTTTCTCATCGTTAAATAAGGAGGACACTAGAATATGGCAAGAGTTAAAGGTGGCACAGTCACACACGCCCGTCGTAAAAGAGTTTTAAAAAGAGCCTCT
>CADCCA010000084.1 GCA_902799855.1 uncultured Erysipelotrichaceae bacterium
CATCAAACAATGTCTCCAGCAGACTACACATTCCCAATTCCTTACGAATTAACAGAAAAATACGATATTAGAAGGTATGGCGCTCATGGTACAAGCCACAAGTTTTTAAGCCAAGAAGGTTTAAAATATTTGCCGGGCGTTGAACATCCACGTATTATTTCTTGCCACATTGGTTCTGGTGCCTCCATCACCGCTATTAAAGACGGCAAATGTATCGCTACTTCTATGGGCTTAACTCCATTAGGTGGCATTATGATGGGTACACGTACTGGCGATATGGATCCAAGCGTCTTCAACTATGTTGTTTCCGTTACTGGCAAGAGCGCTGAAGAAGTTTATCAAATGTTCAATAAGAAATCTGGCTTCCTCGGTGTTTCTGGTATTTCCAATGACTCAAGAGACGTTTTAGCCGCTGCTGAAAAAGGTGATGAACACGCCATCTTAGCTAATCAAATTTTCAATCGTCGTATTGCCGATTTTATCGGTCAATACTTTGTGAGACTTGGCGGTTGTGACTTAATCATCTTCTCCGCTGGTATCGGTGAAAACGAACCACGTACACGTCGTGATGTTGCTCACTTATTAGAAGAAGCATTAGGCGTCAAGATTGATGAAGAATTGAATATGAACATCCGTGGTAAAGAAGCCCTTATTTCTGTTCCTGAGAGTAAGATCAAAGTAGCGGTCATCCCAACCGATGAAGAAGTGATGATTGCACGTGATGCTTATAATATGTGCATTGCAGGTAAATAAAATGAAACTTAATCAAACCCTTATCGACTTTTTAGCACCAAACAAGAAAGATGTTACTCGCATCTTAAGTGCGATTAAACGCTACGATAGAATCGCTATCTTTCGTCATGAAAAACCAGATTTTGATGCCCTTGGTTCACAAATGGGTTTGGCTACTTGGATCAAAGATAACTTCCCAAACAAGGAAGTTCATGTATTAGGCGATAATCATGTTGTTTTCACACCACGTTTATATCCAGAAATGGATCGCCTTGCTGAATCATGGTTCAAAGAACCATTCTTAGCCATCATCGTTGACTGTGCTAACACATCACGCGTTTCTGATCCACGTTTTAAAAAAGCCAAATTTAAAATTAAAATTGACCACCACCCAGAAGTAGAAAAGTACGGCAAAATATCTGTTGTTAGAACTGATGCTTGCGCCGCTGCTGAAATCATTACCGATATTCTTCTTTCCTTCAAAGGAAATTACGTTTTAAGTAAAGAAGCTGCTTCCTATTTATATTCTGGTATTGCTGGTGATTCAGGAAGATTCCAATATTCCTCTACCTCTGAAGCAAGCTTTGTGACTGCTTCATATCTATTAGCCGCTGGTATCAACTTAAGTGATGTTTACGGCAAGATGTATCAAAAGAAAATCGAAGATTTAAAAGTTACTGCCTATATTTTGAATCACTTCAGTGTCTCAGAACATGGTGTTGCTTATTATGTTTTAGATGATGCAATTCAAAAAGAATTAAATATCACCACAGAACGCGGCAAAGAAAATGTTAACCTATTTTCAAACATCGAAGGCATCAATGCTTGGTGCTCTATCACTGAAGATGTTAAGGATCATTGTTGGAGAGTTTCAATTAGAAGCAAGGCCACTCCAATTAATGATATAGCCGCGAAATGGGAAGGCGGAGGTCACGCCCAAGCAAGCGGCGCCAAGATTAAAAACTTGGACATCTTACCATCATTCATTGACGACTTAGATAAGTTGTTCAGATAGTAACTAAAAGGTGCTCATTTGAGTACCTTTTTCTTTATATTTAAAGACTTTCTCGTTATAGTAATGGTATGAACAATTTCGTCCCACTACGCATCGTTTCTTGCTATTCATTTTTACAAAGCGGTTTAACAATGGAGAAAATCCAAGCTGGTGTCAGTAAGAATGATTATTTTGGTATGGGCTTATGCGACAATGGCGTTCTGTTTGGAGTGCCTTCTTTTGTCAAAGCTTCTGAGACTATTTCAAGACCTTACGTTATTGGTATCGAGATCAATCTCAACGGTGACACTCTTTGTGTTTACGCTATTAACGAGGAGGGCTACCACCACTTAATCGAATTATCGACATTAATCCAAAAAGAAGAATTAACATTTGATTTGTTTAAAGAAAAGACTTCTGGATTAGTGGGCGTGATTGAAACATCAAATGGAAAATTCCAACAATTGTTCATGGAACAAGACGCGTCTTTTTCTCGTTATTTATTTGATTATTCAGACCTGTTCAAAGATGGCTTTTATCTTGGAATCGAAGTCACTAAAAAAGAAGATGTCGCCTACGCCAATAGCATTAGAAAATTCGCTAAAGAGCATACATATGACTGCATTGCTTTCCCAAAGATTCGCTATCAAAAGAAAGATGACGCTATCGTTTTAAAGATTGCTGAAGCAATTGCTAATGAGCAAACATTAACAGAAAAGAAAATGGATGGACAAGAATATTTCATGTCCATTGCTAATTACGAAAAGATTTATACCAAAGTAGAAATCAATAACACCAGGGTTCTTTTAGAGAAGTCTACTTTCAACTTCCATCAAAAAAGAGGTGAATCACTCCGCTACCCTGTCTCAAATAGCGAAGAGACATTAAAGAGTAACTGCTTTGAGACATTAAAGAAACTTGGTTTAGAAAATAACGAGCAATATGTCTCACGCTTAAACTATGAACTTGAGACAATTATTTCTTTAGGCTATTCGAATTATTTCCTTGTTGTGCAAGACTATGTTAGTTTTGCTAAAAGTCATGGTATTTTAGTAGGTTCTGGCCGTGGTAGCGCCGCTGGTAGCCTAGTTTCATATTTATTAAATATTACACAAATTGATCCATTAAAATATGGACTTCAATTTGAAAGATTCTTGAATCCATTCCGTAAAACCATGCCTGATATTGACATTGACTTTATGGATATTAGACGTGATGAAGTCATCGATTATATGCGTGAAAAATACGGTAACGAAAGAGTTGCTAATATCGTGACTTTCCAAACGATTCAAGCTAAGCAATCTCTTAGAGATATTGGAAGAGTTTACGGCTTCCCAACCAATCACATCGATTTATTATCTAAGCGTTTATCTAGAAGCAATCTCTCTTTGAGAGAAGCATATAAAACATTACCAGAATTTAGACAGCTCGTTGATAGTGATAAATATTTCTTAGAAATCGTCTCATTAGCGAGCAAAATTGAAGGATTAATTAGACAAAGCGGTTTGCACGCTGCTGGTATTATTTTAAATGATTCTCCTTTGGAGAACGCTTTACCAATTATGGTCGATTTTAACGGTCATTACATCTCACAATATGAAATGGGTTGTTTAGAAGAACAAGGGTTCTTAAAGATGGACTTTTTAGGTCTAAGAAACCTCACCACTATTTCTCGCTGTGTTGATTTAATTAACGAACATTATCCTGACGCTAAAC
>CADCCA010000085.1 GCA_902799855.1 uncultured Erysipelotrichaceae bacterium
TGATGTAAATAAGTGAGAGAAATGGGTTGGTGAAAGATTTTCTTGTTCGGCGAGATCTTGAAGTCTAATTTGTGTTTCAAAGTTAGCGTCGATATAAGAGATGATTCTTTCAATTCTTAAATTCTTTTGTTTTAAATTATTCTTTTGTGCTTCAGAGATAATTTCATAAGGCACTTTTTCATAACACATCGTGAGTACGCGTGAAATATTAGAAAGGATGCGTAATGGGTAATAATTCTCTTCTAAGAAATATAACTTAGCGGATTCGACAAGTAACTTCGCTACTTCTTTGGCTTGCGCTTCGCTCAAGTAATCAGCGAGATTACAAGAATTAAAGACAGTTGTTCTTATTTGTGGAAAATATTCTCTTAAGCAGTGATTAGAGATTTGGGCAAAAAGGAATAAAGGCGCACTATCTTTATTTCTGTCTAAAACAATATTACTAACAGGGTTACGCGCATAGGAGTGAACTTCACCAGAATTAATTAAATAAATATCGCCTTCTTTAATGTCGTAAGTATGGCTTTTGATTTTAGCGATGTTGAATGCGGTTAACTAAAAATTTGACATGTTTTAGTTTTTCATAACGTATCAACTCAATGTCTAATTGTTTCATTGAAATAATCTCCTATTATTTATGCCCAAGAGAAAGATTATCACAAGATTATCTAAATGACAACTATGCTAAAATTTTTCCATTATTATGTCGTTTATAATCAATACATATAATGTATTTTTATGGACAATTATATGTTTAACGACATTTCGCTAGAAAAAATATTATTAATCCATTAGCAAGATTAGCGTATTATTAGCATTTTGTTTGAAACACAAAATAGTCAAAAGAAAAGGCCAACCCTTACGGATTGACCTAATTCTAATTTGGCTTTGATTAGTCAACGACTGTGACAGTGATTGTGGCTTCAAATGTTTTGTTGAAACCATTTTTCCATGTCGCTTTGACTTCGTATTCACCAGATTCTTCAATCTTTTGATGGTTCTTAAGACCTTCTGGATCGGTCCATTGAACTTCACTCGCTTTGAAGACAGCGGAGTAATTTAAGTCTTTGAGGATACGGTTAGCAACCCAACCATCTCTATCAAATTCTTCGCCAGTGAAGAAGTAGTTGTTACCGACAGAAGCATCGATCGCTAAAGCGACTTCTGGATAGTAGCGGTAAGCAGAAACTTCCATGGAACGTGTACCCCAACTGAATCCGAGGTAAATGTGAGCTCTCCATTCATAGAAGCCAGCGGCACGAGCACAAATGATAGATTCGTATTTTGAGACGTTACTGACTAAGTTTAAGCAGTTTTGTTGATATTTGCCTGTTTCTGGATCGACTTCGGCATCTAATGAGGAGTTATACCAATAACCTCTAATGCTTGTGCTACCAACTGAACCACCATATAAGCCATCATCCCATAAGTAGATGCTAGCATATGTTTCGGAATAGTCACCTTGATAGCCTTCAGCGTAAGCGCCTTCAAAGACGTAAACGAGGTAGTGATTGCTACGTGTGTTACCGGTGGTAATACCAGTTACTTCAGAAGCACTGAAGTTATAAGTTTCTTTTTGTCTAACAACAACATCTTTAGCTTCATATTCGTATGCGTATTCATCAGCAGCGGCTTCGACATCTTCATTGATTGGTTCGAAGACGAATGCTGGTTTGACTCTGACTTTGGAGCCAGCACTGGCTTTGTTAGTTAAGTCGAGAGTGACAAGTGATGACACTACGACAGCGGCGACCACAACAGCGGCACTGCAACCGACTTTAACGATGTTGGTTGTGCCTTTAACATTTTTGAAATCAGCTTTCGCATCTTCTTCTTTCTTATAGAAGCCCATGAAGGCCGCCACAATAGAGGCGATAACAATAAGGAGAAGAGAGATGAAGAAGAACATGTTAAGCACAACGTTACCACCGTTATACATAACGTTATTAGCAATACCAGCGAAGAAGTCTGGGATAATCATGACTTCTTTGTATAAGGCTAAACCAAACATTGCGATGGCAATGATTTGAATGAAGCGATATTGTGGGACGACTAAGACTGCAGCTTCCACAAATGTACCTGCTAATAAGAAGATACCAATTGTGACAGCGAGTAAGCCGTCAGCTTTATTACCCATTGGATCGTTACCGAAGATTGGGTCTAAAGCAGGATTGCTATATGTCGCAAAGAAAATGATTGCGACGATTAATGAGAATAGAGTAATACCAGCGGCAATATAGTAGCCGATTCCTTTGTTTTTAATGAAATCTAAAATCTTTTGCATACTTTATTACCTCCTTTCTATTCGGCTGACTCAGGTTCGTTATTTTCTTCTTTGCCTGAGTTTGCTTTTAAACTAATGACTTCGAATGTGACATAAGTGGCCACTAAGATGGCAGCAACAGCACTAACGCCGATAACGACGCCAGTAATTGTTTTCTTCCACCATGGGTTCATGTTTTGTTTAATTTCTTCTTCAGTCATTGGTGTGACGCCACCCATCCAAGATCTGCTCATTGAGTACATGATGTACTTATTAGCTCTTTGCATATCTTTTAAGAGGGAGCCGTCGTTATTGCTTGTAATCCAACTTTTTAAGTCACCACCACGGTTACCATCTAAGCAGAACATATCTGTACCACTGTGGAGCATGGCTGGACCATTGGAGTAGTTAGATGTATTACTACCTGTAAGGGCGTCATCGATAATTAAACCTCTATAACCCCATTCACCTCTCATGACGTTCATCATTAATGGTTCGTGGCAAGCGGCGTATCTAACACCGATTCTGTTATAGGAAGTCATAATACCTAAGCCTTTACCTTTGGTTAAAGCACCTTCGAATGGTCTTAAGTAGATTTCTCTAATAGCTTGTTCATTACAGAATGTAGCAACACCTTGTCTACCTGATTCTTGGTTGTTTAAGAAGCAGTGTTTAATGTTCATGATTAAACCTTTTCTTCTAGCAGCACCAACGATATTAGCGGCAGTGTTGTAATTTAAGATACCGTCTTCAGACATATATTCAGAAGCACGTGAACCATATGGAGTTCTATTGATGTTAGCACCTGGAGCGTTAACGCAAGCAACACCACAGAATAAGGCATCTTCACCATAGAATTCACCAAACTTGGCTTGCATAGCGTGATCCCATGTACCAGTGTATGTTGGACCGGTTGGGAAACCTGTAGCCCATCTCTTATCACCATATTGGTATTTACTTAATAAACCTTCTGGACCTTCAGCGACGGAGTTGCCTGGTTTCATGACTTTGAGAACGTCTAAGATACCACGGTTATCACTGATGGAGATGATTAAGTCATCAAGGTTCATTTGAGAAATGAATTTATCCCAAACTTCTGAGCCGTTTTGACCGAAGAATCTGCTATCTTCAGCTTCAACTGTACCTTCTAATGGGACTTTAGCCATTTCTGGGAAGGTGATTTTTTCTTCACCTAAATCAACGTTATAAACAGTACCATTACCATCGGTATATTTTGGACCGCTGGCTGGAGCTGATTTATAGTAGTTGCTCATATCTCTAGCATCACTTGGAGCTGGGTTACTTGTTGTGGTGGTTGGCCATGTCTTTTCCCAGTCCTGTCTATCTAAATATGTGATAGAGCCACTCTTGGTTTCATCATGGTCTCTTGTGGAGCCAGTGAACCAGTTGTAATCGGCGTCATCAAATTGGTTGGTGACGTCTTTTGTGCTGTCGTAATGAGAAATTTTGTAAGTGTTTAAATCTTCACTGAATGATAATGATTTGACGCACCATTACCAACACCAAAGTAATAATCGCCTTCTTCTAAGATATAGGACTTATTGATCTTGTAATCATATGTCGTTAAGAAATATCTATCGAATGAAAGGTTTGTTTTGACTGTTTGGCCAGCTTTAACATCAATCTTGTCATAAGCCATTAAAGCGATAGATGGTTTGCCTAAACCATTTTGTTTATCGAAATCGGTATATGGTTGTTGGACATATAATTGGACAGAAGCTTTACCATCATAATAGCCGGCGTTTTTAACTTCAACTTCGGCTTCGATGGTATCTTTTTCTTCGTTATATGTTAAGGAAGTGAGTTTTTGTTCAAACTTGGTGTAAGATAAACCAAATCCGAATGGGTAACCC
>CADCCA010000086.1 GCA_902799855.1 uncultured Erysipelotrichaceae bacterium
ATTCCTCATCTACACAATAATCGCTCTTGTATTAGCCGTTATAGGCACAATATTTGCCTACTTCTTTGAAGTAATCATCATGAATGTCTCTCAAAGAATTATTAAAAAAGCAAGAGACAATGTCTATGAAAAGATCAATTCCATCTCAGTTAAAGATTTCGATAGAAAGACACATGGCGATTTAGTGCTCCTAGAAATTAGAGATATGGAGAATTTTTCTGCTGGATTATTTGCTATCTTCAAAACATTAATCCAAGGTATTTTCACAATCATTATTACTATTGTGATGATGGTGATGGTGAACTGGATATTAGCATTGGGTGTGATTATCCTTTCTCCTTTAAGTATGATTATGGCCAAGATTGTTTCTGGGTTCTCTCATAAACACTACAAGAAACAAAGTGAATTACAGGCTAAGATCTCCTCTATCTCCTTAGAAACACTCAATAACATCGATATAGTACAATCTTTAAATAACGAAGAAGAATCAATCAAAACATTTGATGCATCGAACGCAAAACTCAAAAAGGAAGGCACCGTGGCGCAGTTTTCAGCCTCGTGGGTCAACCCTTCAACTCGATTAGTGAATAACATTATTTATGTCATTATTGGTATTGCAGGCGTGATTATGCTCGCTCATGAACCAGAACTAATTCCATTATTCGCCGTCATGAGTAAGATTATCTTCCTTCCTTTCCTATACCAATCAATATAGTAAACCATTTAACGAAATATCTAATGTCACCGCGGAATATGAAAACGCTAAAGCATCATTTAGAAGAGTTAATGACTTCCTTAATTTAGATAACGATATTGATGAAGGTAAAGACACAATCGATAGTGTTCTTTCCATTGAATTCAAAGATATGAGTTTTGGATACAATCCAAATCAAAGACTTATCGAACACTTAAACTTAACTATCAATAAAGGCCAAAAAGTAGCGATTGTGGGTCCTACAGGCGCTGGAAAGACCACACTCATTAATTTATTAATGCGTTTCTATGAACCAACTTCTGGTGAGCTTTTAGTGAACAATAAACCATATGTCTCAGTTTCTAAAGAATCTTTAAGAGAAAATATGGGTATGGTTTTACAAGATACCTGGATCTTTAATGGGACGATTATGGATAACATTCGTTACTTCAAGAAAGACGCTAGTGAAGAAGAAGTGAAAGAGGCTGCGCATAAGGCCCACGCTGATGTCTTTATCAATACCTTGCCTGATGGCTATTTAACCAAAGTCAGTAATCGTTCTGGTCTATCAGAAGGCCAAAGACAAATGATTGCCATCGCAAGAGTCATGTTGTTAAATCCACAACTTGTCATTTTGGATGAAGCGACCAGCAACATTGATACTCGTAGTGAAAAATTAATTACCGATGCCTTTGATCAAATCATGAAAGAAAAGACATCCATTGTCATCGCTCATAGGCTATCAACCATCAAAGGCGCAGACATTATTTTGGTCATGAAAGATGGCGCTATTATTGAAACTGGTAACCATAAAGAGTTAATGGATAAACAAGGATTCTACTATTCAATGTATTCTTCTCAATACAAATAATAAGCATAACGTGTATACAATTTAAGGTTCGTTTATGCTACATTTAAGGTTGAAAGAATAATTTATAGTTATGAAAATCCTACTTGTTGAAGATTCTTTGCAATTGAATAAAGCTTTATCGACAGTACTTAAAAGAAACTCTTATATTGTCGATAGTGCTTTTGATGGTGAGGAAGCTTTATTATTCCTTAAACAATGTGCGTATGATGCGATTATTTTAGACATCATGCTTCCTAAAGTTAATGGTTTAGAAGTTTTAAAATCCGCTCGCAAACAAAAGTTAGAAACTCCAATTATTATGTTGACCGCTAAGAGCACAACTGAAGATAAGATTGCGGGTTTAGACTTAGGCGCAGATGATTATTTACCAAAACCATTCTCCGTTGATGAGTTATTAGCGAGATTACGCGCATTAATGAGACGTAGACCACAATATGATGAAGATAACAAAGATACATTTGGTGATTTATCTCTAGATAACAGTTCATTTGCTTTATCTTGTGGTGATGAAAATGTTACTTTAATGAATAAAGAATTTCAAATCATGTCTTTATTAATGAAAGCAAAAGGCAAAATCGTTTCTCAAGAAACAATCAGTAAAAGCGCCTGGGAAAGCGATTCCTATTCCACAAGTGAAAATGTCTGGGTCTTTATTTCTTATATTAGAAAGAAACTTGAAAAGATTAATTCCAAGGTAAAGATTAAATCAATTCGTTACCAAGGTTACTATTTGGAGTATAAGAATGATTAAAAAGCTCAGATTACGTTTTATCATCGCTGCTTTGTTATCAATTCTTTTTGTTTTGAGTGCGACTATTGCCGTTATCAACATTTCTAACTACATAAGAGCAGATAGAGAAGCTCAGCAATCACTTGATATGATTGTGGAAAACGAGCATTTAGATAGAGAGGAAGGTTACAGTTACAAACCGCGCCCAGGTGATAAAAGAAACCGTGAGCACTACTTCACTGTAGTACTAAGAGATGATGGCCTTCCATTATTTACTAACACCGACCATATCTTTACCGTTTCTGAAGAAGAAGCAAAAGAACTTGCAGCAAGAGTTTATGAAAGTGGCGAAACACAAGGCCAAATTGATACTTTAAGATACAAAAGAGAAACATTTGGTGTGGAACCTTATATTTCAATTTATATTGCATTTGTCGATGTGTCGGAAAAGATGAACTCCTTTAGTGATTTTTTAAGAAGTTCAATCATCGTTTCTGGTGTTAGTTATGCTGTTTTGGCGGCAATGATCATTATTTCCAGTCATTTTGTCTTTAAGACAAGTGAAGAATCATACCACAAACAAAAAGCATTTATTACCAATGCTTCTCATGAATTAAAGACACCTCTAACAATCATAAACACTGATGTTGAAATTTTAAGGATGGATCATGGTGATAACGAATGGACTGATTCCATTACTGATCAAGTGAGAAGATTAACGACCATGACCAATCAACTAGTGACCCTTTCTCGTTTAGATGAAGGTTCAATGAAAAACTATCCATTAAGTGTTATTTCCGTTGATAAAATTGCTGAAGAAAATATTAATGCCTTTAAACCATCTTTTGAAAATAATGGCTTTAAATTCTCTAGTGAAGTAGAAAAAGATTTAACAATTAAAGGTAACACTTATTTAATCAATGAATTATTTAGTATCTTTTTAGATAACGCTCTTAAATACGCTAAAAATAATGGTAGTGTTAATCTCAGTGTTAAAAAGAACAAAAACAAAGTAGAAATCATTTTTTCTAACGATATAGAAGATAACGAAGTTGATGTTGATCAACTCTTTGAAAGATTCTATCGTAGCCCTCGTTCTAATAAGAAAGAAGGCTCTGGAATCGGTCTTAGTATCGCTAAAGAAATCGCTGAATTACATAAAGCAAAAATATCTGCTTCTATTAAAGACAATAAGATTTATTTCGATATCATTTTCTAAAAATAAGCAAAGCTTAAATGAAAAGTTTTTTAGTTTTAATCTTCATTTAAGTTTGTTTTTTTACTATGTAAGTGACTCAAGTAGGAGTCATATTGTGTTTCCCTAATGATGAAAGGAGGGTGTTATATGGAATCTATCACAGTCATGAAGCGATATGAGATGAAGTACATTCTTAACAAAGAACAAGTACAGTTTCTTAAAGCGTCTTTATTAGGCCATATGGAAGTTGATCAATATGGCAAAACAACGATTGCGTCGATTTACTATGACACCCCCGATTATCGCCTTATTAGAACATCACTTGAAAAACCTGCTTATAAAGAAAAGATTCGTCTTAGATCATATGGTTTAGCCAAAGATAATAGCCACGTGTATCTAGAATTAAAAAGAAAAGCAGAAGGTGTTGT
>CADCCA010000087.1 GCA_902799855.1 uncultured Erysipelotrichaceae bacterium
ACTTTAAGGAAGAAATCCCAGGTCGCGGTATTGACGTAGATGTCACCGTTTTTGCCATCTGTTGCTTTTGGATCATTAGCACCGGCTAAGAATGTAGCACCATCAGCGCCTCTGACGGTTTCTAGCCATTCTTCATAATTCTTTGTACCACCGGCGGCAGCATATAATTGATAAATCTCTTGTTGTCTGTAAACACCGGCTTCTTGGTTTGCTTGTGAGTTGTTTGGGAAGTTACAGGCTGTCAAAAGCATGCCTGATAACGCCAAAGACACTAAAAGTTTTGAAATCTTTTTCATTGTTTTTCTCCTTTATGTTAGGTTATGTAAAAATGGTATGTCCTAAAATTTGAGAAAACAACACCCAAGTGTGTGCGTAACATATGCTATGCACGCAATTTTTATTACTTTTTTCGCAATATCAAACGCACAAAAGAAAATGCGTGCATCACAAAAGTAGTGGGGTATCCTTAAAAAAACGAAAAATCATCTTTTTCCGTTAAAAGTTGAATATTTGAATTATTATAACTGTTACAGAAACGCAAAAATGTAACCAAGAAAAAGACTACTTATTGGAGTTTGCTTTCTTAAGAAATTCTATTAAATCTGCCTCTTTAAGTGGCTTAGAAAAGTAGAAACCTTGTACGTATTCAATCATTTTCTTTTTAGACATTTCTAATTGTTCTTTTGTCTCAACACCTTCGATAACGATTGGAATGTTTAAACTCTTAAACAAGTTGACAGCAGCATCGAAGAAAATTTCAACGTTCGAAGATTCATTTAATAGCGACTTGTCGAGCTTAGCGATAGAGAATGGGAGAGTGATAAACCTTGCCATATTGGAATAGCCACTGCCAAAGTCATCCATGGCAAATTTGATACCATGTTGGCCTAAATCGTTCATAAATTCTCTCGTCTTGGCGGGATATTTAACAGCGATAGTTTCGGTAATTTCTAAACAAAGTTTGCTTGGATCAATGTTATATTCTTTAATGGTTTTAATGAATCTTTCGCTTGGATTATTAAAGAATTCAGCGCATGAGATATTAACTTCCAAGCTTTCAATTTGTGGATTTCTTTGAAGAAACGCACATGTTTCGTTTAGAACGAAGAAATCAATATCATTTGCTAGTCCAAAGTTCTCAGCGATTGGAATAAATTCGCTTGGTCCAATATAGCCAAATTCTTCGTTATCGAGTCTAATTAACGCTTCGAAATGATTAAAACTTTTTTTGTTTAGATCAAAAATTGGTTGATAGACCATATATAAGCCTTTACCGGTTTTTAAACATTTTTCTAATATTTCTTTAATTCTTCTATCTCTATTAATGCGGTCTAGGAAGTTTTTATCTAATTCAACATAGTTGGAATCTTTAAAATTAATCATCGCTAGTGTGCGGTTGATGAAGTCATTATAGGAGTCTGAGTTCTTGAAAGCGTCTTCGTTAACAAAATAGAAAAGATGAAGTGTAATCTTTACTGTATGTTCTTTAATAACAAATGGCTTAGCAAATCTTTCTTTGATAGCCCCAATCATGATGTCTTGATCGTTTTTATCTTTACACATTAAAACAAAACGTGATGATTGCGTTTTAAAGATAAATGTCTTTTTATTAACGCTTTCCACAAATTTTCTAATAGCGGATAATAGCTCATCACCAGCGACTAAACCAAACTTCTCGTTAAACATGCCAAAGCTTTCAATATCAAAGATGATGTAATACTTTCTCTGTCTTTCGAACACTTGACTATTGATATAATCAATAAACGCATCATTATTAAATGCTTTTGAAATACGGTCAACTTTAACGTCTGGATCACATACGGTAACAACTGCGAACATCACACAGAGA
Organism: uncultured Erysipelotrichaceae bacterium; assembly: GCA_902799855.1. Next base: position 1,850 of record CADCCA010000087.1, read on the forward strand.
GTAAACGCCACACCAGAAAGAATGTATTGTGGATTAAGTGTTTGAATGAGAGCAGCAGTTAAAACAATCACTGCGAGAATGATTAAGACTCTTAATAATTGCTTTGGTAGTATCTTGCGGTAGCGGATAGTGTAAGCAACTGTCGATAAGAAGTTCATGAGCCAGTTAACGACATATAAAGAAAGAAAAGCGGGCCCTGGTTGAAAATCATAAAGCCCACTTTCAGGATTAAACACAAAACTAAAGCACCAATGGTGGAGACAATTGGTGAAAAATAGGGTCATACCACACAGGGTAGGAATCGCTGTTAATAAATAAAGCTTATTACGGCTGACTGATCTGCCAGATGCGTATAAAACATATAAAAACAACAAATAGGATATTACAACAAGCGAAGCGAAATAGAGTTCTGAAGCACATTCAACAAACTCGATTGGAATAACGTCTGAACGGTCTAATGACATACAGAACGTTAGACCAAAGAAAAGATTTATGACTAATGTGATCAAACCAACACTAAAAATCGTTGATGTGACAACTGGGAATTTTTTGCGTGAGAAATATGCGATAGTAATCGCCACTAGAAACACGAACGAGGCGAGTTCTAGATAATAGTTAACATGTAAATTTGTGGGGAGAGCCCCAAGGGAGTTCAAAAATACCATGATACCTTTGTATTGTAGCAAAAAATCTTTCTATATCAATTAAAAAAAGCCATATTTGTAAATGAACAAAAAAAGAAAGATATACGACACAGAAATGCCCTTTTTCATATATCGGAAATAGAGGAAATATGCTATAATCTTAAAGAATAAAAAACATTTCTAGAATTCATCGAACTTCTTTTGTTTGGAAGCTAATAATCAACATGGAAAAAATCGTCTTCCTTTACGATCAAGACTCACCACGTATTGAACAATTACGCGGTATTTTGCGTAATGATTATGAAATTTTATTGACCCATGACAAAAACGAAATAATGTCTATACTAAAGGAATCGTTTGATGATTTATCAGTGCTTATCGTGGATAGTCCATCCACTAAGAAATATCTCAATGAAGTACTTGAATATATTAAAGAAAAGAATAACTACATGTTCTCCTTACCAGTATTAGTCTTAACTGATGATGAGCATATGCATGAGGATGATAAATATCTTAATAACCCAGTCGTGGATATTATTTTTGATAATGATACGGAAGAAATTGCAGTGCGTCGCATTGAGAACGCTGTTACATTAGCGAACTCTACAAGCTTTGATGCGTTTTCCGAAATGCTCACTGTCTTACCATCTTTAGTCTATCTAAAAGATAGAAGAGGCCGCTATGCTTTCATGTCGCAAACATTGCATCATCTCTATAGCTCAGTAAAATCTGTCAGAGGTAAAACTGATTTTGATATTAGAAAAGATAAGCATAATGCTGAACTTGCTAGAGAATCAGAT
>CADCCA010000088.1 GCA_902799855.1 uncultured Erysipelotrichaceae bacterium
TAGGTGATTTGCTAATACATCATGTTTAAATTGAATATCTTCGGCCATATAAATAAATACTCCCTGTATTCCAGAGAGTATTCTAGCAAATATTAATTAAATTAATCAAATATAAATTGATTAGTCATCCTGATAGCAAGAGCCACCAATGAATTCACGGATAATGGAATTGCATGGCACCCATTTATCTGGTAAGTCATCAAAGAACTTGAGCATACGGATTAATCTTTCCGCCACTGGGAAGTGTTCGCTTTCTGGATCAATCTCTTCGAGTAATGGCATCGCATATTTCTTCATAACGCTTAATTCATAAGCGGAGAATGAGTTAAAGACATAATTAGCGCCTTCTTGTGTATCGTAAATCCATTTGAATTCACCTTTTCTCACACTTGGCCACATCTCAAGAGTGCTAATCGCAGAAGAATTACGGAATTGATGGTCACGAACCATTCTTCTAAGAAGTCTCAAATCGGTTAAGCTCATTGGGTTATGGTTATCGATGTTGACTTGGCTTTGAGGTGCAATAAAGATTTTGAACTTTTGGTGAGCAGGAATGGAAGTTGTTAACTTCTCATTCAAAGCGTGGATACCTTCAATGATAATTGGTTGGTCTTGTGGCACAGTAATAGTGCGGCCTTTGACTCTTTTACCTTGTTTGAAATCATATTTTGGAAGGTCAACTTCTAATCCAGCGATTAAGTCCGCTAAATTTTGGTTGAATAAATCGATATCTAAAGCGTTAACTGATTCAAAATCAGGTTTGCCATCTTCATCAAGTGGTGTTTGTCCACGGTCTAAATAATAGTCGTCCATGGAAATACGTAATGGTTTAATACCACGTGATAATAATTCGATTCTAAGTCTATTTGCGAAGGTAGTTTTACCAGAAGAAGAAGGACCAGCGATACAAATCAATCTAATTGATTCTTTTTCGTCTTCAATCATTTGACCTAATTCGCAAAGCTGACGGTTGTGTTTTTGTTCACAAAGTGTGATAAATTCCACATCTCCGTCCTTTTCAATTCTTTCGTTAATACCAACGATAGTGTCACAACCTGTTGCTAAACCCCATTGATGGGCTCTTTTCAAGGTTTTACCAAATGTTGGAGCATCTTCAAATGGTGGAATGACGCCACCAACTTCTGGACGTGGGTATTGAATAATGATACCTGGGTGATAGTATCTCACATTCCATTTTTTGATATAACCAGTACTTGGAACCATACGAGAATACATATAGTTACGGTAATTACCACAGTTATAAATATGAGCGGTCTTTTCTGGACGATATCTTAAAATATCGACTTTATCTTGATAGCCATCAGCGGCAAAGATTCTCGCTGCTTCTTCTTTGGAAACAATTTGTCTCACGAGTGGGATATCTTGTTCCACTAAACGATTCATTTCAGCGATTAATTCTTTAATCATCACACCAGAAGCAGAGGTGCCTTGGTTTAAAATTTGTAAGAAGACAGATCTAGAAACGTTATAGGCGAATCTAATTTGGTAGTGAGGATGGATATTATGCATAGCCATAGCCACTAAAAAACGGAGTGATGATTCATAAATTCTCATTGCGTCTCTATCTTTAAAAGTTAATGGAATGATTTCTGAATCTTTATCAACGACGTATGTTAATTCTCTAACACGCTTATTGACATAAGCGGCTAAATATTCACGGCTATCGCCAACGATATCAAGAACCTTAACAGGTTGATCGTATATTTTTTCTTCATTGTTAAAAATAATTTTGAATGACATATATTTGCCTCCTAAAAAGGATAGTATTTTATTTTACAAAAAAATTGACTATCATGCAACACACTAAAATTTATATTTTAATAATTAAGGATTTACTAATTTATTTATTTTATGACTATTTTGCGTTTAACAAATTACAAATATGTTATTGACACTTTGATTTTCTTTATCTAGTATATATGTGGTGATTTTTCTAGGAGGAAATAGAACAATGAAAAAATTATCCACTGCTTTAGTGTTTTTTGGTTGCTTAGTCGCATTAGCAGCCTGTGGTGCTCAAGAATCATACTCGACTGATGTTATTAAAGATGAAGACTATGACGCATTCACAGTTGCCGGTGCTTTTGGCTCCCACACTGAAGGCAAAGCCGTTGAATGGAACTACACAGAACAAGGCGAAATGAAGGCTGCTTCTCTTGCTGATGTCGCTAAAGTTTCCAAAGACATGGCTAAAACACTTAAAGGTAAAAAATTAAAAGGCCTTTATATCTACGAAGGTGCATTACTTGGATGCACACAAGTCGGTCACGCTGGTTGGACAACCGACGCCAAGAAAGACGGTCAAGTCGTCAAACTCGATGGTGGTTACTGCGTTAAAGCCATTGGTTGTACATTAGATGACCTCACCGGTGGTTATCTCTCCACACAATGGACTCCTGACCCACATACAGCCTGTGTTGAAAACTTAACACCAAAGACATTCTTCGTCCCAACATGGAAAGAAGAAGCTGATGCTGATGGCTTTGCTTGGAATAGCAACCCAGTTTGTATCAGTGGTGCTGGCGAATACACAATCGTCGTCGCTTCCTATGATGCGACAGTTGATGAAACCAAAGCTGATTCCTATAACTTCGCTATGGGTTTAGTCAAAACAGCTGAAAAAGAAGAATTTGTTCCTGCTGAACACGACCACTATAGATTAGTTGGTTCCATCAATGGTTGGAATAAAGACGATACAGCTGAAGGCGTCCAATTCAACAAAGAAACTAACTCCCTCACCTACACATTTGCTGCTAACGATGAATTCAAAGTCATCTCTGCTTTAACAGATGGTACAGGTACTTGGGATGGTGGCCTTGGCTTCTCCGCTGACATTTTAGGTACAGGCGTTGCCGAAGGCGATTTAGTTGACAATGGTGGTAACATCAAAGTTGTTACAGCTGGTCAATACACCCTCACAGTTACTGAAGGTGCTCTTAAGATTACCAAGTAATTAAACCAAGAGAAAAAAATAACGAAGAAACGTCACATTTGTGACGTTTTTTCTTGTATACGCGCATAAATAGGTATAGTATGATGTCGAGGAATAATCTAATGAAAGCAAAATTACTACTCTTTTTACTGCCCCTTCTTTTAGTTAGTTGTTCTAGCAATAATGAAGAGGAGCCAGAAGAAAGACAACCAGGTGATGGTTATGTCGATGTGCTTCCTTCAAATAATGACGAAGGCATCATCTTACACGCCTTTAACTGGAAGTATGAAGATATTAAGAATAATTTAGATGCGATTAAGAATGCTGGCTA
>CADCCA010000089.1 GCA_902799855.1 uncultured Erysipelotrichaceae bacterium
TGTTTTTAAGTTCGCTGCTTATGCAATTGGAAGAAAAAGAGTGAATATCATCGGATATTCCGATGCTTTATCTTTAAAACCAATTAGACCATTAATCAAAGCGCTAGGTTTATTACCAATTCCTACTGATTTTGGTAATCTAAAAAAACTAAAAGATGCGATTCATCATTACATCAATGAAAAGGAAATCATATTGATTTATCCAGAAGCGCATATTTGGCCTTATTACACACATATTAGAAACTTTAAAGATGTTTCTTTCACCTATCCTGCGGAAATGAATAAACCAGTTGTTCCAGCGGTGACAATTTGGAGAGGAAAAGAAGGAAGAAAACCAAAACAAACAATTATCTTTTGTAAACCAATTTACCCAAATCCTGAGTTGACCCCTTATGAAAACAAAAAATTTCTCCATGAGCAATGTTTGCTCGAAATGAAGGAAGTTTCAGATAAATATCCACAGGTGGAGTATATAAAATATATTCGTGTGGAAGAATAAGCATCTTTCTTTACGATTCTAGTAATTACGTCTTCGACAATTGTGTTCAAAAGAATTAGACAAAGCTTTTGGGCATAAAAAAGGGGTTTCGAGATAAAATGCAAAAAAGTAATAACAAAGTTATTATTAAAATTTTTAGCACTCTCACTTGCCGAGTGCTAATTTAGTGCTACAATAGAGTTGTAAAAGGAGGATCCTTCAAAAATTTGGCCGTAACATTAACGAAGAAGTTAAGAAAGGGAAAATTGATCCCGTCATCGGTCGTGATGAGGAAATTAGAAAAATCATTGAAATATTAGCCAGAAAAACTAAAAACAACGTCATTCTTTTAGGCGAACCTGGCGTTGGTAAAACCGCAATACTTGAAGGTCTTGCGGAACGTATCGTCAAAGATGATGTGCCGACCATACTTAAGGATAAAACTATTTATGAATTAGATATGGGCGCATTAGTAGCGGGTGCAAAATACCGTGGTGAATTTGAAGAGAGATTAAAAGCAGTCCTTAATAAAATTAAGGAAAGCGAAGGCAAAATCATTCTCTTTATCGATGAGATCCACCTCATTGTCGGTGCTGGTCGAGCGGATGGTGCCCTCGATGCTTCTAACATGCTCAAACCGATGCTTGCGAGAGGAGAAATCGATTGTATCGGGGCGACGACATTAAAAGAATATCGTGAATATATTGAAAAGGACCGCGCTCTAGAAAGAAGATTCCAACCCGTTTTTATCAATGAACCGACTGTGGAAGACACTATTTCTATATTAAGAGGATTAAAGAACAGGTTCGAATCATTCCATGGTGTGAAGATTACCGATAATGCTTTAATCGCCGCGGCAAGTTTATCCAATCGTTATTTAACATCTCGTTTCCTTCCTGATAAAGCTATCGACTTAGTGGATGAAGCTTGTGCTTCCATCAAAGTGGAACTCGCCTCTATGCCTAGCGAACTCGATGAATTAGAGAGAAAGATTAGGCAATTAGAGATTGAAAAGGCTGCTTTAAAGAAGGAGAGTGATGAAGCGAGCAAGAAGAGACTCGCGGATGTCGAAAAAGAACTCTCTTCTCTTAATGAGAAAGATAACGAACTCAAGAAGAGATGGAAAACTGAGAAAGATGAAATTCTCAAAGTTAAAGGCATTAAAGAGAAACTCGAAAAAGCGAAGTTTGATTTGGATGTCGCTTTAAGTCATTCCGAATACGAAAAAGCGGGTGAATTACAATATAAGACCATCCCAGAATTAGAGAAGAAATTAAAAGAGAACGATAATTCTCAAAGCGAGAAGAAACTCTTATCCGAAGTCGTGGATGAAGAACAAATCGCGAAGATTATCTCTCGTATGACCAACATCCCTCTCAGCAAGATTGAAAAAGGCGATAGAGAGAAAGTTCTCGATTTAAAGAAGACTTTATCGAAGAGAGTAATCGGTCAAGAAGAAGCTTTAACTTTAGTTAGCGATGCGATTCTCCGTCAGAGAGCGGGGATTAAAGATAGCAATCGACCCATCGGTAGTTTCTTGTTCTTAGGTCCTACTGGTGTGGGTAAAACCGAAGTCGCTCGTGCTTTGGCGGAATCCTTGTTCGATTCGGAGAGTCATATCATCCGTATCGATATGAGTGAATATATGGAGAAATATAGCACTTCTCGTCTTATTGGCGCCCCTCCAGGATATGTCGGATATGAAGAAGGCGGACAGCTTACTGAAAAGGTAAGAAGAAATCCTTATTCTATCGTCTTATTCGATGAAATCGAAAAAGCTCATCCCGAAGTCTTTAATTTGTTGCTACAAATGTTAGATGATGGGAGACTTACCGATAGTCAAGGAAGGGTCGTGGACTTCAAGAATACGATTATCATCATGACTAGTAATTTAGGTAGTGAATATCTCCTCAATAATGAAAGAGATAAAGTGGAAGGATTATTACATCAAACCTTTAAGCCTGAGTTCTTAAATCGTATCGATGAAATAGTGTACTTCTCCCCATTATCTAAAGAGACTCAATCTAAGATTGTTGATAAGATGCTTAACAATCTCAATGATAGATTAAAAGAATCTTATTATTCGTTCGAATTCACTGACGCTTTAAAGAGTTGGATCCTCGATAGTGCTTATTCACCAATCTATGGTGCGAGACCGATTAAGAGATTCATCCAGAATAAAGTGGAGACCATTATTGCGAATAAGATTATTTCACAAGAGGTTGACACCAAACACAAATACTCAGTTGATTATAACGGCCAAGAAGTCATAGTCAAACAAGTTTAATCTTAGGGAAGCCACCCTTAGGGTGGTTTTCTTTTTTATCATCTAATTTTATTCGTGACAATTGTATCAAATGGGTTTTACCATTACTATTGGATGACCAGAACCAAAAAGTGACATAAATGACATTTTCTTTTCTCTTTTAATAGTAAAACCATTTTTCTTATAGAAACTAATGGCTGTTTGATTCTTGGAAAATACTTCTAATACTAAAGTATTAAAAATCCCAAATCCAGCGGCCTTGTTAAGAAGAATTGTCCCTATTCCTTTATTTCTATAATTCGGATCTACGACAATTGTGTCTATATATAGCTCTTTATCATCGCTAACTGCTGGCTTTTGAAAAATCGGATTCATTTGTTTCGCAATAATAGCACCTTTAAACTTACCAAAATATTTTTGACAAATTTCCTTTTTAAAATTTATAGGTCTAACTTTGTTAGTGCCTAATCCAAGCAATCCTAAAACTTTGTTTTCTTCTAAGTAGCAAAGGAATAGTTTTGGATCGAATATTTCTGTGAAAAGTGCTTTTTTCTTCTCTTTGTCTTTAGAGAAGGTCATATAACCGCCAAATCCTTCTAAGAAGAGTTCAACAGCTTGTTCTTTTTGTGAACTATTTAATTCACCAAACTCAATTATTTTATTATCCATATTTTTACATGCATATTGCGGTGATTAAGAAACAAACCGCTGCTCCTAAAGACATAGGTGTCATAACAAACTTTTCTTTTTTGCTTGGCGAAATAATATTCATTACTGTGTTAAAGAAGAAGAAAACCGCAAAAACATAGCACACAACTCTAGTTGCATCCTTATTGAAGAAATAAGGAATTATTGCACCTGCTGATAAGATTATGTATAAAGCAAATAATTGTGACAAAAGTTGAGTTAGAGCTAAAAGTCTTATTTTTGGTGGCCATTTTTTACCAAATCTTCCTCCCATGGAGAATTCGCCAAGAGGAACTCCACAAATTAAAAGTATGGACATAACAATAACAATAACGAGCAAACCCGCTCCGATATATACTTGTGGCATTACTTATCCTCCATTTCTAATTTAAGAATTTTTTCATAAAAAGAGATGTCTGATTTCACTTTATTCAAGC
>CADCCA010000090.1 GCA_902799855.1 uncultured Erysipelotrichaceae bacterium
TAAAACGAATAGAGTTATTTATATTCATGGTCGTATAACCATAATCATTCTTTTTCTTTTTAAATTTTGGGAATTCGGCATTATGCCTAAAGAAATTCATATAGGCATCATATAAATGGATAACTGCTTGTTGTAATGCAATCGAATCAACTTCTTTAAGATATGTGAATGTTTCCTTATATTCAGGAAGAAGCTTAATTAAATCATATTTCTTAATGGAATAGTTCTTATCAGCACTGTAGGATTCAATGCACATCGAAAGGAAGTCATTATAAACTTGACGAGAGCACCCTAAAGTTTTCTCAATTAATTCTTTTTGAGAAGGATTAGGATAGATTCTAAAACGATATGTTCTTTTAACTGTCTTAATCATGCTTATCCTTTAAAAATATAAGAAAAGGGAAATAAATGCTAAATGCATTTTCTTCCCCTATATCATATTTCCTACTATTATTATATCAATTTATTGATATAACTACAATACCTGATTCACTATTTATCAAAAATTATGTTTAATAAACTAACGAGATGGTCGCTACTATGGTATTATTAATTTGCTCAAATTCATCCCCTACTTATAGAAGATAGGGGTCTTCTTTGAGAATTCGATAAATATAAGTTGAAAAAGAGGGAAATAATTATGCCAGCTAAAAAACCTGCTGCCAAAAAGCCAGCACCTGCAAAGAAACCTGCACCAGCTAAAAAGCCAGCTGCTAAACCAGCTCCAGCTAAGAAAGCTGCTCCAAGCGCAAATGCCTCCTACCATCTTTCAAAAAGAGAAGATGGCAAATGGCAATTATTCATCACCGGTAGTGACAAAGTAATTAAATTATTTGACACAAAAGCCGAAGGTGAAGCCTACGCAAAAGAAAAAGCCTCCAACACCGGTCGTGCAGTTTTAGCTCACAACTCCAAAGGTGCTAATAAAGGCAAAATCAAAAAGAAATAGTGGTGTCACCATTATCTGAATAACTTATTCGATGACATCATGCATTTGATGCTCATCTTATTTAAAAACGCACAAGAAAACCAACCCACGTGGTTGGCTTTTTCTTATGATTTTTGATCGAAGACATCAGTAGTGATATAGTCAGCACCTATCTCTTCTAAGTGTCTTAGCATTGTTTCGTCATTAACAATCCAGCAATTTGTTTTGAGATTCTTTTTGTGAAACTTATCTACCAATTCTTTGGTGAGCATATGGTCTCTAATATCGATATCCATCTTGTAGAATTTTGCCCAGCTAATTAATACAGGTCTAGGCTCGATCAACATTTGTAAATGCACTTTCTTGCGATACATATGTCTGAGTTTAATTAATGGCCATGGATAAAACGCAATAAAAGTCACGTTATCTAAGCCCATAAAATCATCAATGTATTTCACTAGTTGCTTAAGATATTTTCTTTTTGGATTGCTTGGCTTAATTTCAATAATTGGTCTTTTACCGCTTTCCTTACAAATCTTTAAATAATCCTCAAATAGTGGAATGTATGCTTCATTATCATTTTGTTCGTTGTCTAAGTGAAGTTTGATAACTTCATCCTTATTCATCTCACTAATGACATATCTTTGTCCATTGCTATAAAAATCAGCGTCATGATGAACAACCCAATAGTGGTCTTTTGTTAAATGAATATCTGTTTCAATGCCAAAATAATCGCCTTTACTTGCTTCCTTAAAAGCGTTAATTGTGTTTTCGAAATATTTATCGTGTTTACCACGATGCGCAATACATAAAGGCTTCATATTAGTCTTCTTTCTTTACATATTTAATATATTCGAAATTATCGTCTTGTCCAGCGCGCCATCTCATCGCTTCATAAACGCGATCTCTTAACTCTTTAATTTGTTCGTGTTCAGATAATCTTGTATCTGGATAAAATGGGCCATCTAAATAGATAATTGGTTTAGGTTTACGATTACGTTTTCTCTTTTTAAAAGTTGTAGTAGCGACCACAACAGGAGCGTTATCAGTCACTGGATATCTAAAACTCGCAGCTCTAAAATTTCTAATTTTGTTATAGTATGGCCAGATGTGTGCTTCTGGGAATATTAATACACGGTTGCGGTGTTTTATATTCCAAGATAAACATTCAACAAAGTTTTCACACATTGTCGCATCTTGGTTTGGAGTGGGAATTGCGCCAAAATGTTTGACTAACCAAGTGACGAATGGATGGATGGAAAATAAATCTGGTCCAGCGATGATAATCATCTTTTTTCTAGTCTGAGTCTTAATTGGCAAAACCACAGGATCATAAGGCAAAACATGGTTAGAATAGACGTAATATCCTTTATGCTTTAATTGTCTTAACAATTTCTTGTTAACAACCTTTGGTCTAAACACTAATAAGTCAACTAGCCATAAGACAGGTATAGCGAATAAGTATCTCAACAAGAAAGAATTAATCTTAAAAAGAAGAGAATTATTGATGTAACGGAAGTTATTAGGAACCTTTTTGGTCTTAATATCATTTCCAGCGAAATCATCATTTAATTCGTCATGATAAAAAACAACTTGTTGCTCTTTCTTCTTTTTCATATTGAATAACTAGATTCTTTGATATCTATGAATGATAAATTCAATAAACAAAACAAAGGCTTCAACGCATAATGCGAGGCCTAAGAACCACATGTATGGATGAATACCATCTAATGTTCTGATTATTAATAAGATTGAAAAGACAATTTCAGTAATTGCTGAAATGATTTTAACAGCGTTAATAAGTGGTTGATACGTCATATTAACCGCTGCAGTTGCAATTCTTGCTAGCGCAAACGCGATAATACATGGACCCCAAATATAACACATTAATTTAGTGTCCATGTTATGGACAATCATGAGAACTGCACCCAAAATAACGGAAAGAATAGCCGCTACAAAAGCTGGTATACTTCTTCTTCTCATTGCGAATTTCCAAGTAAAGTAATCGGCTATTTGAATAACACCAATGGAAAGAACTAAGGCACCGATTACAATCCTATCGATTGAAGAGCCCTGGCTTAACATTGTTAAAATGGTGATTCCTAAGACTAAGAAACCAAAGACAACGATTAGTTCTAAGATGTAGTGGAGGGTGTTTCTTCTTGTCATAACAAATATTTAAACACAAATAAATTTTATTTAAAGGC
>CADCCA010000091.1 GCA_902799855.1 uncultured Erysipelotrichaceae bacterium
ATCAGTACTTTTGTTGACCAAGATACAACAGGTGAACGCTTAAAAGGCTTAATTCGTTATATCTATGAATCCCGTATTTTGAATACTCCAGTTAACGAGGACTATAACGAATATTACGTAGTTTCAGGAAGAAACATCAGTGCCCAAGGTGTCGTTTTATACAATGTCTTCGATAATAGTGGTCTTTCTGGCTTTATTGCCCGTGACGCCATTATTGAGACAAGCGAATCTTCTGCTTTAGATAAGATTTCTCAACTCTCCTATATCGTTCATATGCCTAAGGATGATAGTGACGCAATTAATGCTTACTTAACATATGAAACTGAAAGCCGTGGTCTATCTCGTTTGATTGGAGTGACTAACGAATATCATATCGACGCTTCAACATTCACAGGAACAGGTAACGATGACATCAACACGGTCATGGGCTATAAAACACCATTACTTAGCATTGTTAATATTGCTTATGACGCTGATGAAATCGGTCATCGCTCTGCGTTGGTTTCTGAATTCGTCTCAGGTTTATTGAATAACGTTTTAGAAAATGAATATGTCAAACTCAATGATAAAACGGGCTATACATATAACGCCTTTACCTTTGGTAAACCAGTCAGTGAAACCAACATTAAATTCATTCACTATAATGCGATTAACGAAATAGAAAAGAACGGCTTAAACGGCATTCTTAACGCTGTCGATCTCGCTTCAAATTTGAATATTCCAACATTGCTAACGATGAGCGAAGAAGATAGACACGCTCTTGCTAATGACTTAGAAGCAGCCTTTGCTTTAATGACAACAAATAATGTCAATAGTGAAGTCGCTAGAATCGTTTATCTAAACGACTTCCATCCGGTCATTAAACCAATCGCTCCAACTAATAACAAGAACTCTGAAAACTTCTCGTCTTATTTAATCAACGAAGGTTCTACTTCCACAAGCGCAGGCACTAATACAGTCTATAGTGAAGACTTCTTCTTCTCTAACTATGGTACTGCCCTTAAGAATTACATCTATCCAGGTTTTTACTAATATGTCATTTACAATAGAAAAAGAAACAACTAACCTTATAGAGGTTATGAAAAGCAAATTTATTGCTTATCTCATTCCACTTAAAAACGAAGAAGACTTTAAACCGATATTAAACAATCTTCGTAAAGAACACAAAAAAGCTCGTCATATCGTCTACGCCTACCGCGTCGGTACGAAAAGTAAATCGTGTGATGATGGTGAACCAAAAGGTACAGCCGGTCATCCCCTTCTCGAGCTTCTATATAAAAAAGATCTCACGGACGTCGCACTTCTCGTCGTTAGATACTTCGGTGGCACTAAACTCGGTGCAGGAAGATTACTTAGAACGTATCTTCAAGCCGGTATCAACACCGTTGATAACTGTGCGATGATTCCAAACGAAAGGTAACATCATTATGGCAAATTGCAATCACGACTGTGAAAACTGCGCACAAAAAGGCAGTTGTTCTGACGAAATCGTCAAATCCAAAACTAATGACCTCTCACATATTAAAAGAGTGATTGGTGTCTTAAGCGGTAAGGGTGGTGTTGGTAAATCATTTATCACCTCCTCAATCGCTACTTATTTATCTCGTAACGGCATGAGTGTCGGTATTTTAGATGCTGATATCACAGGCCCAAGTATTCCTAAAGCCTTTGGCATTAAAGAAAAAGCCTATGGCGAAAATAATTACATCTATCCGGTAACCACTAATGGTGGTATTAGAGTGATGTCTGCTAACTTATTGCTCGAAGATGATACCGATCCAATTATTTGGAGAGGACCATTATTAGGTAACTTAGTAAAACAATTCTTTGAAGATGTCGCTTGGGGTGACTTAGATGTCTTATTAATCGATATGCCTCCAGGCACAGGTGATGTCGCTTTGACCATCTTCCAAAGCTTACCAGTTGATGATTTGATCATCGTCACTTCCCCACAAGATCTCGTCTCATTAATCGTTAGCAAAGCCATTAAAATGGCCACTGCGATGAACGTTCACCTTCTAGGTGTTGTTGAGAATATGTCTTATCTTGTCTGTCCAAAATGTGAAGAAAAGATTCCATTATTTGGGGAATCCCATCTCGATGAATTCGCTAAACAAATGAATTTTGAAGTTTTAGCAAAATTACCACTTAATAGTGAAAATACCAAATTAATGGATAATGGTGAAATTGAGAAATTAGTCTTACCAGAAATCCAATCAGTCGTTAATAAAATTAAAGGAGAATAAACTTATGCTTGAATTAGAATCTAGACGTAAAAAAGTATTCGACCAAATGAAAGATAATAGCATCGCTATCTTCTTTTCTGGCGTTAGCAAAGTGGCGAGTGAAGACGAATATCTCCCATTCTGTGTGAATAAGAATTTCTTCTATTTAACCAACATCAAACAAGAACACAGTGCTCTTTTATTAATCAAGGGTATTGGCGAAAGAAGAGAATATCTTTTCATCGATCCATATAGTGAACTAAAAGAGAAGTGGACAGGCAAACGCTTAACTCCTGATAAAGCTTCCGCTATTAGTGACATTAAAAACATTTATACCACTGATAACTTTGAAACAATGTTATCTTTAGCCCTCTCTGATGATAAGAATCAATACGGCGATATAGATTGTATCTATATTGACCTTTCTTCTCCTGAACAAAAACTCAAAGAAGACTTCTTCATGAGAGATTTATTCATGAAATTAAAAATCGATTACACCAATAAAGAAATCGTTGATGTATATCCAACCTTACGCGATTTGAGAATGATTAAATCATCCGCTGAAATCGATTGCTTAATGAAGGCCATTGAAAAGACCAATAGTGGTATTGCTAACCTAGTTAACAAGGTTGCTCCTGGCATGTATGAATACGAATTAGCCGATCAATTCGAAATGTATGGACGCGCTCATGATAGATCTCCATTAGCCTTCTCAACAATTATTGCAGCAGGTAAAAATGCTACTTGCTTACATTATCCAACCCAAGATGACACTCTTAAACAAGAAGACCTCGTCTTATTTGATTTAGGCTATTCCCATGATGGCTATAGTGCAGATATTTCTCGTACATTCCCAATTTCTGGTAAATTCTCTGCTCTACAAAAAACAG
>CADCCA010000092.1 GCA_902799855.1 uncultured Erysipelotrichaceae bacterium
CCCGCGACTATCCTTATTTATTTTACCAAGGAATAAAAAGAGACCTTTAGGGGTCAAACATTAATGCATCCCTTGGATACATATATTGTTAATGAGATAGAATTATTGTATCATTTCCAAAAGCACAATTACCATGGTTATGCCCCTTTGGATTACTATAAGTATCTATTTGGCGTAAAATATGGTGTTCTTTTCAAAAGCACCAAAAGCAAACCCAAAGCTTAAAAACATAGGCATATTTTTATAGGATTTGAAAGAAGCTCTATCGATAAACTCATTAATTGAAATATCTTCTATATAACCATAAGGATTGTAGATTTGAATATTATCATTTTGGATGTCCAAAGCGCTGATTAAAGAGAAGTGAAGTGTCCACTCTTCTTGATATAATGCCGCCCATTCTAATGCCACGGGGTCGTTATTTTTTAATGATTTATGGATTTCTTTTAACAAAGTATCGTTTCTCAAATAGCTTCTTTTAACAAATTGTTTGTTTGGTATGGTTTTATTAACTTCTTTTAAAAATCCATCAGATGAAGCAGTTGTAATTGCCCCATTATTGCGGGTTTCTAACTCTTTCTCACTAACTTTATTTCCATAATAATTCGAAAGCATCTCAATCGTTGCGTATCCACATGAGATTTCTTGCTCTTTTAATTCAATGCCTTCAACACTGACTTTGGTGGAATAATTTTCATCTGTTTTTAAATATGAATAATCAGCCTTTAAATTACCAGTTCTAATTCCAAGAATAGCAAAAGGAATCGCAACCGCTAAAGCTAAGGCAGAGACAACAACAGAACAAATACAAATAATAATCTTAGATTTTTTCATCTGCATAAGTATAGCAAAAAGTCGCCAGTAATGGCGACTTATTTTTATAATGTGTGGACAACGCTATTAGTCAGCAACGTATGGGAGAAGAGCCATGAATCTAGCGTTTTTAATAGCTTTGGCTAATTCTCTTTGGTGCTTGGCGCATGTACCTGTTGCTCTTCTGGTGGAAATCTTACCGTTTGGGGTAATCATTGTTTTTAAGAGTTCGACATCTTTGTAATCAATGAATTTAGATTTGTTCTTGCAGAAGATACAAACTTTTTTATGTGGTCTAACTTTTCTGAATGCCATATTGTTTACCTTTCTAAATTAAAATGGAAGATCATCGTCTGGCAAATCAATAGAATCGAGATTATTGTTGGATGGAACTTGGATATCATCGAATTTTGGTTCTTCAACAGGTGTTTCTTTCTTTGGTTCAAGGAATGTCACACTGTCGACGATAATTTCGATAGCTTTACCTTTTGTGCCATCTCTACGTTCGAAGTTTCTTTGATTAAGACTGCCATCAACGGCGACCATGGAACCTTTTCTTGTGAACTTCACCATATTCTCAGCTTGATCTCTGAAGACACGGCAATCGATAAAGATTGTACCTCTAGTACCATCTTGTTCTCTTACGCGGTTGTCAACAGCAAGAGTGAATGTAGCAAAGCTAACATCTGAATTGGTTTTTCTTAGTTCTGGATCTTTAACTAAACGACCCACTAAGACGACTCTGTTTACCATATGTTAGTCCTCCTTATTCTTGGTCAACTGTGACTAAGTGACGTAACACGGCTGGATTGATTTTGACTTTGCGGTTGAATTGATACAAAGCAGTCTCATCGGCGGACACTTTGAGAACGACATAGAAACCTTTTGTTTCGTCATTGATTGGATAGGCTAATTCTCTTAAGCCTAATTTCACATCAGTGGCTTTAACTTCGGCACCGTTGCTTTCGAGAAGCTTTTGTAAATCGTTCATAGCAGCTTCACGAGCGGCGTCATCTAAGTCGGCTTTCAAAATGTACATAATTTCGTAATTGCGCATTTTATATACCTCCCTTTGGTCTAATGGCTACCATATTCTCTTGGTAGCAGAGATTTGTGCTTATTTTTATTAAGCGTGTCAATTATACAGGTGTCAAAGCAATTTGTAAAGCGCGTGTACACATATTATTTCATCAGGCGGGCATTTGCCCGTTGACTTGCTCTTCTACAGTGTTATACTAATAATGGTTTTTGGGTTCCCCTTTTTTGGGGGGAACTTTTTTTCGAAAACTAACGAGGTTTTCTCAAAAGCACAACCAAAATTAGAAATAAAAGACATAACGATAAAGTTACGTACTCCATGTATAGGATGGGTGGCAACGAACAAAAGCCCTATTAAATGTCTCGTGGAAATCAATCCTTTCGACATTTTACCCAGATGAATCTCAGGAGGATTTTACCAAGTTAGACCCGGCATAAATAAAACGCCTCCTATTTAACTAGTCAGTGCGTTTTTCTATATTTGTCCAAAATATTTTAAGTCAAAGAAAAAAGGAGCTAAGCTCCTTATTTTTTATCTATCTCTCATTGTTGGGAAGAGAATAACTTCGCGGATTTGCTGTTGATTTGTTAACAACATCACGAATCTATCAATGCCCATGCCCACGCCGCCTGTTGGAGGCATGCCGTATTCTAATGCTTCAACGAAGTCTTTATCCATTTCGCTTGCTTCTTCATCACCGAGTTTCTTGGCTTCTAATTGAGCAGCGAATCTTTGTTCTTGATCGATTGGATCGTTTAATTCTGTATAGGCATTAGCGAGCTCTCTACCGTTAACGAATAATTCAAATCTTTGGACGAATCTTGGATCTTTTTCTTTCTTAGTTAATGGTGAAACTTCAATTGGATATTCGTAAACAAAGGTAGGTTGAATTAAGTCGGCTTGGCAGAACTCTTCAAAGAATTCATTCATGACATAGCCAACTGTATTTTTGAACTTATCTAAATGTAAGCCCTTTTGATCCGCTAAAGCCTTGGCTTCTTCGTATGTTTTCACTTGTTTGAAGTCAATGCCACATTTTTCCTTGATTAAATCGTTCATGGAAATCCATCTAAATTTGGATTTGAAATCTAATTCACGATCCCCGTATGTCACTACCGCAGAACCGGTAACGTTTTTAGCGACTGTTCTAATCATATTTTCAATCAAAGCACCAATACCTTTTAAATCTGTATAGGCTTGATAGATTTCAATTGTGGTGAATTCTGGATTATGAGAAGCATCCATACCTTCGTTACGGAAT
>CADCCA010000093.1 GCA_902799855.1 uncultured Erysipelotrichaceae bacterium
TAAATAATGAACCAGGCCTTCATAGTGCGAGATATGCTTCTTCTTTGGGCGGACATGATAACGCGATAAAAGAAATCTTAAAAAGATTAGAAGATAAAAAAGATCGTTCAGCAAGATTTGTCTGTGACATTGTTTTACTTAACGTCGAAGATAAACCGCTCATTTTTGAAGGTATCGCTAAAGGCGAAATCGCCAAAGAAAAGATGGGTGAAGGTGGTTTTGGCTATGATCCTATTTTCATTAGTGATGAAACAGGTGAATGTTTTGCCTTAATGAAGGAAAATAAAAACACGGTTTCTCACCGCGCTAAAGCATTAAAGAAGCTTTTAACTTATTTAAAGATAAACGGATTTGTGCCGTTATAATATTTCTTTTTAAGTCTATTCTTCCAAGAGAAGTGTAGGATAACTAGCACTAATGAGGCCGGAAGCAATAAAGCGCTGACTATAAAGACAGCTAATTTAAATTGTTGACTAGCGGGAATGCAGGCAATTAAACCAGTAACGACAATCGCAAGCAATGCAATTGCGGTAGGTATGCTAGCGGAAACGAGTCTAGAAAGAGGAAGATTATTCAAATAAATCTCATCGGAAATGAGCACTTGTTTGTTTTCTTTTGAGGACAAACTCATCGGTTTGAAACGATGAATTGTTTGAGGTGGAATATCTTCACGTGGGGTAAGAATTGGTTTCTTATTAGCATCGTAATCTGCGAATGAATAACTTAGTCCATCAGTGGTCACAAATCTTTGTTCTAAGACTGCATCATATTCAGCATCTGCGTTTTTAGTGCGGTCTAAAATAACTTGGAATTGTTCTTTTCCTGAATCTAGGAAGAACTGGGCTTCTTCGATGATATATTTCTTATATCTTCTTATTTCATATAAACGCTCTAAGTACAAACTAACGCATTCTACATCATAGAAAATGCCATGTGTTGTGAGAAGTTTAAGCATTCTACTATCGTATTTATCTAAAGCATCAAGTAAGAGCCATAAGAAATTAAAATATTCTCTAGCGGTTTCTTGATAATGGCAGAGTTTAGATTCTTGATGATGCATGAAGAGGGCAAAACTAATTTTGCTAGTTCTTAATGTTGAAAGATACACTAGTGAAAGCAAACGACCAAAGTACGCCACTTTAATAGTGTTATCTAAATCGATAACGTGGGCGAATGTTTGATAGGCTAATAAATATTCAGTTGATTCAAATAAGGCTTTTGAGGCTCTTTTCAAATGAAAAGAAATGAGCGAATTATAGTTATTAATCGCTTCTTTCGGTTTCATCGCGTGAGTGCAGTTTGGGCAATAGCAAACTTCCGCTTCTCTATTTACGTTAAAGATGCGATCTTTTTCTTCTCCGCGACAATGTGTACAAAAACCTCTTTTGAATGATGCCATATTGCTATAATACCACTTTACACTTATATTATAAGTCCTTTTCGATTCGTTGAGATATTTCTTCGACTTTTTGATAGATATCTTCTACCTTATCTTTAATGAAATATTTCCCATCTTGATAAAGGATTTTACCGTTAATCATTGTTAATTTAACTTGTTTAGCGGATGTATTGTGCACTAAATCATAGATCAAGTCTTTAGAATCTTTATTAATGTCAACAAGGATGAGGTCAGCGTATTTACCTTCACTTAAGACATCAGCGTCATTTAATCCCATCGCTAAAGCACCATTGACTGTCGCCATTTTCAAAACCTCGAAACTAGGAATGTCTTTTCCTTCCAAAGTTGCGGCTAAGCGCATTTCTCTAAACATATCCAAACTTTCATTGCTAGCAGGACCATCCGTGCCTAAAGCAATTCTAATGCCTTCTTTTAAGTACTTACTTAAAGGTGCAACACCGGAATTCAAATATTGGTTACTGCCTGGGCAAGAAACGATGAATAAATTGTTATCTTTACAAATTTGAATTTCTTCATCAGTGTAATAAATACAGTGATAGCCACCACCACCATATTTGAATAATCCTTCATCATAAAGGTATTTTAAAGGTGTCTTATTGTGTCTACCGATACATTCATCCACTTCTTTTTTGGTTTCCGAAATATGAGTAAAGAAAGGGGCTTTTAATCTTTCTAAAGCTTTTCTTGTATGTTCAATCATTTCATCGTTACTTGTATATTCCGCGTGTATACCAATCGCGTATCTCGCTAATGGGTTAACTCTATCATTTAAAAAATGATAATTTCTTTCTAAATCATCAACCGAAGTTGTTTCAGAATTAAAGATGGCTAATAAGAGCATGCGCATGCCCATTTCCTCAGGCGCTTTTGGTAGCCTTATTCAAATAATAAATGTCTTCAGGAATGAGTTTATCTTCTCTTGGAAAGACGCATTTAAAAAGCCAATCTTGCAAACCAACATCTTTAAATCTATTACGTAAGAAGATCATCGCACTATGTGTATGAGCGTTTTTTAGTCCTGGCATTAAAAGATTGTTTTGACAGTCAATCACTTGGTCAAAAGGCGCAAATCCACTGGCGTCTTTACCAATATAGGCAATACGTGTATCAATTACGACCAATTCACCAGAGATAATCTTTTCATCGACCATGGTGAGAATACGAGCATTTTTAAATAGTGTTTTCACTTTTTCTTCTCCTTTTGGCACATCTCTTCTAATTGTAACTCATAGGCGTGGAGTTCGTTAGCCACTTGATTGAGTTTTTCTTGATTTAAGATAGGACCGATTCTTTCTTTAACATTAAATGGTTTACCAATGACTAAACGAGTCATCTTCCAAATGCTTTTCCTTTTTTGGTGATAGACCGGAATAATTGGAGCGTCGCTTAAATAAGCGATTAACACCACTCCACCTTTATAATTATCAACCACACCATCTCTTTTAATATGGCCTTCTGGGAACATCGCTAATAAGTTGCCACCTTTAACAAACTCAGAAAGAAATCTCATTGTTTGATAAGATGGGTTTTCTCTATCGATTGGATAAGATAAGAAAACGTTTTTATAAGCCCAAGCTTTGAACTTATTAGTTAATAATTCCTTCATAAAGACAAAATGGAATCTGCGATATAAGAAAGCGCATTGAAGAATAAAAGGATCACTATATCCGACATGGTTAGAGCAGATAATGGCTTTGCCTTTGATTCTCTTCTTAGCCTCTTTTCCATCGAATTTTCTTCTGATGCGGTACCAAAGCAAACACTGCCACCAGCCCCACCATTTGACAATGTCATAGAGGAGATATTTGAAAGAAAACAGTTTTGCTTTATAGTTTGGTTTCTTTTCTTTTTTCTGTCCCATAATAACTTTTATATTTTATATAATCATTTCCTTATTAGCAATGACACTTTATTTTGTTTTACAAAATGCCCTTTATTGTACTCTTTGCTTTATTGGGTGCCTTTGTTATAATAACAAATGAGTCTAAATTAGGAGTTTAGTTTATGAAGATTTATGAAGAACTCGAAAGAAGAGGATTAATTGCTCAAGTTACCGATGAAAAAGAGATTAAAGATTTAATCAATAACGGTGGCGCGAGATTTTATATTGGTTTTGACCCTACTGCTGATTCATTACACGCTGGTCACTTTATGACATTAGTGTTAATGAAAAGATTACAAATGGCCGGTAATAAGCCAATTGTCGTTTTAGGTGGCGGCACTGGTTTAGTTGGCGATCCAAGTGGTCGTACCGATATGAGAGCGATGCTCACAGAAGAACAAATCGCTCATAACTGCGCGAGATTTAAAGAACAAATTTCCCGCTTCATTGACTTTGGTGAAGATAAGGCATTGTGTGTTAATAATGCCGACTGGTTAAAAGGGTTAAAATACGTCGAACTTCTTAGAGATGTTGGTGCGTGTTTTTCCGTTAATAAAATGTTAACTGCAGAATGCTATAAACAAAGAATGGAAAAAGGTCTCACATTCTTAGAATTTAACTATATGATTATGCAATCCTATGACTTCTATCACTTACATGAAGCCTATGGCTGCAATATGGAATTTGGTGGCGATGACCAATGGAGCAATATGCTCGCTGGTACAGAACTCATCCGTAAGAAAACCGGTAAAGACGCTTACGCTTTAACCATTCCTTTATTAACCAATAGCGAAGGTAAGAAAATGGGTAAATCCGTTAACGGTGCTCTTTGGCTCGATAAAGAAAAGACCAGCCCATATGAATTCTTCCAATATTGGAGAAATATCGATGACGCTGATGTCGATAAATGCTTAAAGATGATCACTTTCATTCCTATTGAAGAAATCGAAGAAATGACCAAGTGGCCAGATAATAGAATTAACGAGAAGAAAGAGATTCTCGCTTTTGAAATTACCAAACTCGTTCATGGTGAAGAAGAAGCACAAAAGGCTTTACAAGCAGCGCGTGCATTATTCTCAGGTGAAGGCGATGACGCTAATATGCCAACCACTGAATTAAATAAAAATGAAATGGGCGAAGAAATTGGTTTATTAGACTTATTAGTCTTAACCAAATTAGCCGCTTCTAAAGGCGAAGCTAGAAGACTCATTGATCAAGGCGGCATTTCTCTTAACGGAGAAAAGATTAGCGATGTCAATCTTAGATTGAAACAAGCGGATTTCGCTGAACCAATCAAAATTAAAAAAGGCAAAAAAGCCTTCCATAAAGTTGTCTTAAAATAACTTTTCTATCTCAGTTTCTCTAGGTGATAGAGAACTAGATTTTATCAGTAGAATTATCTAGTGGCAGAGTAGTTTGCCTTAATAATTTATTTTATTCAAAATATTTACGAGGATTTTGATATGAACATTACCATCATTTGCGATGTGCTCGGTGAAGCTAATAATGGTACTTCATTAGCAGCATATAACTTAATTAACACATTAGTAGAAAAAGGTCACACTGTGAAAGTTGTTTGCCCAGATTCCGATAAGATGGGTCAACAAGGTTACTATATTTTAAGAACTCTCAGTTTAGGACCACTTAATAATTATTTAAAAAAGAACGGTGTCTCTTTAGCAAGAGGCGATAAAAGAGTTATTTATCAAGCGTGTAAAGATGCGGATATTGTGCACGGATTAGTGCCTTTTAACGCTTCCAAAAGAGCGCTTAAGTATTGTAGAAAAAACAATATTCCTTTTACCGCAGGCTTTCATATGCAAGCGGAAAACTTCACTAGTCATATCTTTATGATGGCCAGTAACTTAGTGAATAAATGCACTTATAAATTCTTATGGTGCACCTA
>CADCCA010000094.1 GCA_902799855.1 uncultured Erysipelotrichaceae bacterium
CTTAAATCGTCATAAACGATTAAGACATCTTTACCTTGATACATGAATTCTTCCGCCATCGCAGAGCCCGCATATGGAGCGATATAAAGTAATGGCGCTGGTTCACTAGCAGAAGCACTAACCACAATTGTGTAGTCCATCGCTTTAAGACGTTTTAATTTATCAACGATTTGCGCGACTGTGGAATTCTTTTGTCCGATGGCGACATAAATACAAATGACGTTCTTATCTTTTTGATTGAGGATGGTATCAATAGCGATCGCGGTTTTACCGGTTTGTCTATCACCGATAATAAGTTCTCTTTGTCCACGACCAATTGGGGTCATCGCATCAATCATGGTGATACCAGTTTCAAGTGGGGTATCAACACTTTTTCTTTTAATGACGCCTGGAGCGATTACTTCGATTGGGCGTCTATTAGTGGTTTTAATTTCACCTAAACCATCGATTGGTTGACCAAGGGAATTGACCACTCTACCTAATAAGGCTTCACCAACTGGGACTTCCATAACCATCTTAGTGCGATTAACTAAATCGCCTTCTTTAACCAAGGAATCGTTACCTAAAAGGACAACACCCACACTATCGCTGTCCAAATTCATGACCATGCCATAGACGTTATTAGGGAATAACAAAAGTTCACCAAGCATAGCTTTTTCTAAGCCGTATACATTAGCGATACCATCACCGACAGAGACGACTGTACCGACATCATTGCTATCGATTTTGTGGCGGTAGTTTTTAATTTGCTCTTTAATGAGAGCGCTGATTTCATTAGCGTGGATTTTCATGATTAAAGCTCCTTTCCTAAGAGGTCAATCTGCATTTTTTCTAGTTGGTTTTTAATTGAACCATCATAGACGTGAGAATTGATCACCACTTTGACACCACCGATTAAGGTTGGATCAATATGTGGGATGAGTTCAACATCCATGTGTTCAAGTTGACTAATCTTATCTTTGATTTTATTAACGGTTACTTTATCCAAAGCAAACGCGGAATAAATGAGCCCTTCCTTTACGCCTTTATATTCATTGCATAAAGAATTAAATGCCATGAGGATATCCTTAATCATATAGGTACGATTATTATCAATAATGACCTTAATTAGATTAACGATGTCTTCATCAAAATCTTTTAAGATTTTAGTAGCGATATCTTTCCTTTCATTACCACTCATAAAGCGGGAATCTAAAAGCAATAAGAAATCATCATTATCTTCAATAATTTCCAATAATGTTTTTTCTTCCTCTTGCAGCTTATCAAGTTTCTTTTCTTCTAAGCCTAAAGAGAACAATGCTTCAGCGTATGTTTGGGCAATTTGATTCATAGGTAAATTAATTTAAACGATTGATAAAGTCTTCCGCGAGTCGAGTGTTATCATCTTGATCGACTTCACGTTTTAAAATTTCTTTTGAAGCGGTTAATGCGACATTAACCATTTCTTTTCTAATATCGTTAAGAGCATCTTGCTTCGCTTGTTCAATATCTTGTTCGGCGGCAATTTTCATGTCCTTAACTTCACTTCTGGCCTCTTCCATCATTGAGTCATATTTTTCTTGGCCTTTTTTAGTGGCGTTTTCAATGATTTGGCTGGCCTCACTTTTAGATTCACTTAAGATTCTTTTAGCCTCTTGAGTTTCCTTGACGGCTAAAGCGTGATTTTCAGTGGCTTGATCGATTTCTTGTTGAATGTAATCAGCGCGCTTTTTAAGCATCTTTTTGATGGGCTTATAAGCGAAGAAGAAAACGACAAGTAGAAGGATAATAAAAGAAGAGAATTGAATGACAAAAGAAACCCAGTCAGGGATTAACTTTTGGGCAATCGATGCCATTTTTTCACCAATGTCATCCATGTTACTTAATACTTTAAGTACCATAATTCCTTCCTCCTATTACTTTGTAAATAAAATCAAAATTGAGATGAGCAATGAGTAAATAGCTGTGGTTTCAACAAGAGCACAGGCTAAGATCATTGAGGTTCTGAGTTTGCCATACATTTCTGGGTTACGGGACATACCGTCTAATGCGTGCGCACAGACCATGCCTTCACCAAGAGCACTAGGCATAACGCCTAAAATGGCAATAGCAGCGGCTAAAACGTTTAATGAACCGGTCATGCTTTCTTCCTCCTTCCTAAATCATTTAAGTCAATGTCTTCTGGGATTTCTTGACCAATAAAGATAGAGGTCAAAAGAATGAAGACGAATGTCTGGATTAAACCAGAGAATATATCAAAATATGCGTGAAGAACGGCTAATGGGATTGGAGCGAGGAATACTTCGTTCAAGCCATGAGGGGCAAAAGAGAAAATCATCGCTGATAAATCTCTTAAAGCGGACTCCACGATGGTTAATAAAGCCCAACCCGCGATTGCATTACCAAATAAACGGAGAGTAAGCGATAAAAGAGGCGCCCACATAGAAATTAAGTTAATTGGTAAGAAGATTGGTATTGGGTCGATATAACGTTTGAAATAAGCCCATTTAGTGAATCTCGCGGATGTGTAATGGATTAATAAGAAGGTCGTTAAACCTAATGATAATGGAATGGCCATATAGGTTACCGGTGATGGTAAACCAGTTAATCCAAAGATGAATGAGATGAATAGATAAATAGCGACACCCATGATAAAGCCACCAAAGTTTGGTAAGGTTGTACCTACTAAATCATGAGAGAAGTTATCGAAGAATTTCACTCCACATTCGGCCACTAATAAAAGGCCTTTAGGCTTTTTAAGCGGATTTTGTTTAGCCGCTAAAATGCCCACGATTAAAGAAAGGACGATAATAATGAAAATTACTATCAATGAAGATATTAATTCGCCAGTAATTTCAAATTTGAAGAAATTATCAAACATTTTTATCCTTTCCTATAAACGCTAAGAGGGTTAATAAAGATACTGTTAAGTAAGAGACCACTAAGAAGATAGGTGAAACGGTCATGATATCGCAGGCATACTGC
>CADCCA010000095.1 GCA_902799855.1 uncultured Erysipelotrichaceae bacterium
CACTAAATCTTTTAATTGAGCAGCAGTGACTTCTGTGTCTAATTTGTAGCCGTTCTTTTTCTTTAATTCATCTAACATTTTGTCCATGTCATCACGTGGATGACCTTTGGCAATGTTTGTGAACATAAGAATGAAACGACGATAGCTATCCAATGCGAATCTTTCGTTGTTGGTTTCTTTCGCAAGGGCAGCACATGTTGTATCGTTTAAACCTAAGTTTAAGATGGTGTCCATCATACCTGGCATAGAAACTCTAGCGCCAGAACGGACGGAAACTAATAATGGGTTTTTCTTGCCACCAAATTCTTTGCCTGTTTTGGCTTCGATGCCTTTAACAGCTTCGAAAATTTGGTTGATAACATAATCTGGAATTTGTTTGCCACTTTCATAGTAGAGTGTGCAAGCTTCTGTTGTGATTGTAAAACCTTCTGGGACTGGGACACCAATGTGGCTCATTTCGGCCAAACCGGCACCTTTACCACCTAAGAGTTCTTTTCCAAGACCGTAGGCTTCTTCGAAAGGATATACATATTTCTTTTCTGCCATAATATTCCTCCTGCAGGTCAGTGTGAGCGTGTACTCACAGCGCTTAAATATTATCACACATGTATGAACATGCACACATTTTTATTAAAAAAAGTGTTTTTTAGCTGTCGTTTACATTAAACTATATGGTGAAAAAAGATAGATGCTTCGAGAGGACAGTAGCATGGCAAGTAATCCTTTAGTATTAACATTAGATTTCGGTACACAATCGGTGAGAGCCGCTTTGATTGATAAACAGGGCACAACTGTTTATTTAGCAAAAAGAGTGTATGAACCAGTCTATTTTTCTAACAAAAAAGGCTACGCTGAACAACATGCTGATTTCTATTGGGACAACCTCATCGAATGTTTAAAAGAAATTGTCGATAAAAACAAAACGATCCTTTCTAATATCGTTGGCATGACAGTGACTACTTTCAGGGATTCCGCTGTTTTACTTGATAAAAATGGTAAGCCATTAAGACCAATCATCCTTTGGCTTGATCAACGTTTAGCGGAAGCAAAAGAAAAATTACCCGCTATGCATCGCTTTGCCTTCAAATTAGTGGGCATGAAAGAAACCATTGATTTGAATAGAACTAGAACAATGGCTCATTGGATTAAAGAAAATGAACCAGAGTTATGGGCAAAAGTTGATAAATACGTCAATATTTCCACATATATCAATTACAAATTAACTGGCGAATTAGCGGATTCCCCAGGTGGATTAACTGGTCACTATCCACTCAATTATAAAAAGAGAGTTTGGTATAAAGAAGGCGCGATGAAAGGTCGCATTTTTGGTATTCCAAACCGCATGCTTCCAAAAGTAGTGCAAGCTGGTCAAATAATCGGCACATTAAAAGATGAAATCGCTGAAAAAGTCGGTCTACCAAAAGGCTTAAAATTAATCGCTACCGGTAGTGATAAAGGTTGCGAAACTATCGGTTTAGGTTGTTTAACACCTGACGTGGGCGCCATCTCATATGGCACAGCGTGCACAATCGAAGTTAGCAATTCCAAATATCATGAACCAGAACCATTCTTACCTGCTTATGCCGCAGCGGTTCCAAACTTATATAACATGGACGTTCAAATCTATCGCGGATATTGGATGCTAAAATGGTTCGCTAGTGAATTTGCTAGTGAACTTGAACAAGAAGCCAAATTGAGAGATGTTCAAATCGAACAAATTCTTGATGAATGGTTAAATGATGTGAATGTTGGCTCTGACGGCCTTATTCTTCAACCATATTGGGGACCAGGCCTTGCTCGTCCTTTAGCAAAAGGTGCAATTGTTGGTTTCTCTAACGTTCATACCCGTAAGCATATCTATCGCGCTATCGTGGAAGGCATCGCATTTGCGTTACGCGAAGGCTTAGAAAGCATTGAAAAATCACAAAAACAAAAAGTTAAATCTTTAAGAATATCCGGTGGTGGATCTCTCAGCGATGAAGTTTGCCAAATTACCGCTGATATCTTCGGTTTAGAAATATCTAGAGTGCAAACCATTGAATCAACTTCTTTAGGTGCTGCTATTGCAACATTCACCGCAGTCAAAGAATTTAAGGATGCTCAAGAAGCAGTCAAAAATATGACTAAGTTCTCCAGAACTTTCAAACCAAATAAAGAGAATCATAAACTCTACAATAGAATTTATCGTGAAGTTTATTTAAAAATGTATCCAAGATTGAAGCCACTTAATGATACAATAAACAATATTTTTAAACGCTGATATGAAGAACTTTATTATTATCTCTCCACATTTCCCAGAAACTTATTACAGGTTTGCCGAAGCATTGAGAAATAACGGCTTCCGCGTTTTGGGTGTGGGTGATGCTTCATATTTCGAATTATCTTACGAATTAAGAAATTGTCTCTCTGAATATTACTGCTGTTATGACATGGAAAATTATGAAAATGAAAAACATGCAGTGGGGCATTTCAGAAACAAATACGGCATTATTGATTACCTTGAAAGCAATAACGAATATTGGCTTGAAAGAGATTCTTGGTTAAGAAATGATTTCAATATTCCAAATGGTGTTAGACCAGACGAACTTCAATACTGGCAACACAAATCATTAATGAAAGAACTCTATAAAAAAGCTGGTGTCAAATTTGCCGACTATACTTTAGTAACCACTAAAGAAGAATTATATAAATTCATTGAAAAAGTTGGCTATCCAGTATTTGCTAAACCAGATATTGGTGTTGGCGCTGCTGATGACTTCAAAATCAAAAATAGCGGGGACGTGGATGAGTTTTTCAGACGAAAAGACCCAAATGTGACCTATATTTGCGAGCAATTTGTGACCGGAAATATCGTCTCG
>CADCCA010000096.1 GCA_902799855.1 uncultured Erysipelotrichaceae bacterium
ATTCCATTCAGATTTAGCACCACTATTGTCTTCGAAGTGGACTGTGCCTTTATCCGCAATAACTTCAATACCCTCTTTCATATAGGTAAATGAATATTCATATGTTTGTGCAAGGAAGAATGCTTGATTACTATCTAACTTAATTTGTTGAGGCTCAGTTGTTTTAACTAAATCATAAGAGATAGTAGGCGAACCATCTGGTGAATCCGCGGTCATCACTTCAGATTTAAGATTAAATTTGAAATCAGAGAAAAGTTCATAGTCATCTTGATAATCAAGTTGGACATCCATCATCATGGTTAAGAAATTGCACTTCTTATCCCAGGTAACACCTCTGAATTCAGATACACGGGTATCCTCTTTTAATGTTGTAAATAGTTCATCAAAGATAATTTCGCCACCGAAACGGTTTTCGCTTAAGACGATATGGTATTCCTCGTTTGGTTTTAAATTAGCAAAAGAATCATAGTTACTACCATAGAATGTCGGAATGGAATAATCATAAGCTTGGTTATAGACTCTTAAAGTAAATGGTTCTTTAGATTCCTCTTCATTCTCTTCCGCGTTTGGTCTATCGTACTCTTCATAGTTCTCACCATCAGGCCTTTCATCGTTATGATCGACCACATATAGTTCATAAGTTAAAGAATCAGATGTAACGTCAAAATAATTAAATTTATAAGCATAGTCATGAAGGACAACTGAAATACCTGTACCCACTGCTACAGCGGTTACCGCTACAACTGACGCGGCAGTTGCTACTGTTGTAGTTGTCGCAGCAATATTAGAAGCGGTTGCTGTGCTTGTCACAGTTGTGGAACCGTGAGCAGGAGCAGTCGCTTTGTTGGCATACTGAACATTGACCTCTGTTTGCTTACGGATAGTCTTACCAACATATTTCTCATTAAGTTCACCTTCAGGTAACTTATTTTCCTTTTGTGATATGGTCTCAGAATCTTGAGTTTTGCCAAATTCTAGACCGCGTAATTGCTTGTCGTTGGTTATTTCAATCTTGTTAAACTCATCGTTTCGCATAGTTCTACATGAAAAATATAGTAGAATTCTCCTAATTTTTCACTAGGAAGATAAATAAATCGCAAAATTGCCATGAATAAACATACAAAAATACTTTGTATAAGGGTAATCAATCATTTATGATTAAAGAGTATTTGTTTTAGATACATATCATTAGGAGGTCATTATGGCTGAAAAAACAAAAAAGAGTTTTTTCGAGACGCGTTTGATGCGCTCGAGAATTAAAAGCAGAACTGTTTCTCTTTTCCCTGAAGCCGGATTGGGTTACTTATTAGGACCTATTTTAGCTTTATTCTGTAATGGTGTTGTTAATATTTGGTTAGTCCAATATTGGCACAACGTTATTGGCATGGGTTCATGGGGTAAATGGCTTGAAACAGTTATTCCATTAGCGTCTTCTATCATTATCATTATTGGTAACTTATTTGTTGGAAGATTAATGGAAAGAAAACCATCACTTGCTGGTAAAGCAAGACCACTTATCTTATTAGGTATGCCAGTTATCGCAATTGCGTTGGTATTACTATTCGTCTTCCCAGTTCCAGGTGCTGCTAAAGAAGAAACTGTTCTTCAAGGTCTCATCACTGGTAACCCATCTATGGAAGGTGGATTAATGGCGTCAATCTTTGCCGCTGTTGGTTATAACTTATTCTACGCATTTGCTTGGCCATTATATTACACATCACATAGTGCATTAGTTAACTTATCCACACGTGACGGTAGCAAACGTGGCTTATTAGGCACTGCTGTTATGGCGGCCCAATTAGGTGCTGCTGGTGTCTCTGGTATGTTCGGCGGTTTCTTCGTTGACATGTTACACTTAATGCCTGTTTATCGTTATTCTAATGAATACTCACTTGCACACGATCTCTTCGATGAAGCTGTCGTTAAGAAGATTCAATCAGGCGCAGTTCAACTATCAGATGTTAAGCCTGTCACAACTAGTGACTTCACCCAAGTTCAAAACTTAATGAAAGACAATGAATACTTCATCGACGTCACTCGTGAATCCGCTAACCAAAAATGGTTCATCTTAATGATTGTCATGATCGTTGCCTTAATCATTGGTTGCTTATTAGAATACTTCTTCACACGTGAACGTATTACTGAAGAAAGTCTCAAGAACGCTGAAAGCAGAGGCGACGAAGTTAAAGAAACAAAGAAAGCTTCAATGGGTGAACAAGCCAGAGTTTGTTTAAAAGATAAATACTGGTGGATGCTCATGGCCTTCTGGTTCTTATATCAATTCGGTGGCATGATGAAGAATAACGGTATGTCATTCTTCTCTCAAGCTTATACCGGTAAATATTCCCTCTCCTCAATGATTAACACCGTTGGTGCTGTTCCAACCGCTGTTGGTATGGTGTTTGTCTGGCCACTGGCCGCCAAATTCACCAAATCTAAAGCCATCTCATTAGGTGGTATCGTTGCTGCGTTAGGTGCTGCTGCTGCCTTCTCTTGCTTAGGCTTAGTTGGTAACACAGACGCTATCACAGGCGTATCCGTTGCTTCCTTCTGTATTAAAGCTTTAGGTACTGCTCCAGCTATGTATATCTCCTTAGCGTTAATGGCGAACATCTTAGACCACCAAGAAGCAGTTCATGGTATTCGTACAGACGGCTTCTCCATGGCAGTCTATGGTTCCATCATGGTCGCTATGAGTGGTATTTGTAACGGTATCATCGTCGGTTTAGATAACGTTGTTGCTTCCGATGCTGGTAAACGTTTCTTACACACCTTCTTATCATTCGGTGTTGAAGGTATCTGCTACGTCATTATCGCTATCATGTTCTTCTTCAT
>CADCCA010000097.1 GCA_902799855.1 uncultured Erysipelotrichaceae bacterium
AAAGTCACAAATGAGAATGCTGGGATTAACAAAATCCAAAGATGGATAAAGCCTTGTGGGCCACCGTCCCAACAGCAATAACCGAATAAAATAATAATGAGGGCCATTAAGAAATGACGCCACAAATTGCGATATTTTTTCACAAAGATTGTTAATAACAATATAGTGGTGGATAATACGAACGAAACAGTTAAAATGATGGCCAAAACATAGGTGCGATCTGGATCATCAATAAAGTGTGGAATCGCCGAAATAAAGGAAATTAACGCCACTAAAAAAGATAAAACACCCACGAGAAATGGTTGTCTAAAGTCGTCATTTAAAAGATTATCAGTTACTCTATTCGCGACGTTCTTGATATTCATTACCTGTTCATTATAAAACTTTAATCTTATGAATTAAAGCATTTTATAAACGCCACAAAAGGCAAAAGATATTTTTGTTTTGGTGCAATGTGCTTTTTTCTTTATTTAAATAAAGTACTTATGTATAATCAAATTGCTCATGGGACCTATTTAGGCCTATAGGGGGAAATATGAAAAAGATTACAACACAGCAAATAGTCATAACCGGCTTATTTCTAGCGTTAGAGATTATTTTCCAAGTTATCGGAAACTATCTCACTTTTGGTCCAGTTAATATCAACTTGTCCTTGGTGACAATTGTATTAGCCGCAATGATGTGTGGACCGCTTTCTGGCGCAGTAGTCGGCTTTTTTAATGGTTTGATGGCCTTGCTTTCTCCATCAACTCTGGCGATTTTTATGCCAATCAGTCCAGTAGGAACTGTCTTAGCGTGCTTATTAAAAACCACGCTCGCTGGCTTATTAGCAGGCATATTATTCAATCTTTTAAAGAAGAAAAACAAAGTTTTAGCTTTGCTAATTTCTAGTTTCATCGTACCGATTGTTAATACTGGTATCTTCGCAGTTATGTGCTTAATATTCTTCCGCCCATTCCTAGAAAGCGGAGTTAGTGATCAATTCCCAAATATCGGAGCGTTCCTCATTTTCGGCGTTATCGGTATTAACTTTTTTTTCGAAATCGTTACCACGGTTGTTCTTTCAACTGGTGTTGGTTTCGCTATCTTTTCTAAAAAGCACTTTTAGATTATCGTCTTTCTTTATAAAATATAAAGTATGCAAAAACCTTTAGCAGACTTACTTCGCCCACAATCTTTATCAGATATGGTAGGGCAGCCTCATCTTCTTAAAGAAGGTTCGGTTTTTCGCATGAGTATCGATTCAGGTCATATCAACAACATGATCTTTTATGGTCCTCCAGGCGTTGGTAAAACAACAGTCGCTAATATCATTGCAAAGCAATCAAATCTCTCTTTATATAAACTTAACGGCACTAGTTGCTCAACTGATGACATCAAAAGTGTCATTAAAGAAGTCGATAGTTTGTTAAACACCAAAGGGATTTTGCTCTATTTGGATGAAATCCAATACTTAAACAAAAAGCAACAACAATCATTATTGGAATTCGTTGAGTCAGGTGATATCACTTTAATTGCCTCCACAACAGAAAACCCATATTTTTATATTTATCCAGCGCTTCTTTCGCGTTGTACGGTCTTTGAATTCAAAGCCTTACAAATTGATGACATCAAGGAAGGCTTATTAAAAGCCGCTAAATACTTGGGTGTTGAAATTGAAGAAAGTGCCCTAGAAAAACTTGCGATGGCGAGCAACGGGGACATGCGAAAATCCCTCAATAACCTTGATTTCTTAAATAATTCTCTAGGAAATAACAGAGTTATCACCGAAGAAATGGTCTCAAAGTTTATCAATAAAGCTCACATCGCTTATGACCGTAGCGAAGATAAGCATTTTGATACATTAAGCGCTTTCATGAAATCGCTAAGAGGTAGTGATCCAGATGCCGCTATTTTCTATTTAGCCAAGCTATTAGAAGGCGGAGACATTATCGCGGCTTCTAGACGCTTATTATGTAGCGCAAGTGAAGATGTGGGTCTAGCGTATCCACAAATCATCCCGATCGTGAAAGCGTGCGTTGATAGTGCGCTCCAGCTCGGCCTGCCAGAAGCGCGTTTACCACTTGCAAACGCGACTATTTTAATTGCGACTGCGCCTAAGAGCAATTCTGCTTATTTAGCGATTGCGGAAGCGATGAATGACGTGGAAATGGGCAAGGGTATTAATACACCAAGACAACTCCAAAACACTCACTTTGATGGCAAGGATGCAAAGGTTAAAGGCCAGCATTATTTATACCCACATGACTTCCCAAATCATTATGTCAAACAGCAATATTTGCCTGATGATGTCAAAAAGAGAAAATACTATCAATACCAAGACAATAAATACGAACAAGCTCTCAAAGAATATTGGGATAAAATCAAGGAAGGAAAATAGTGTAATTTATTAAGTCTACTAACTTATTACTAAAATTGCACTTTTATAAAAATGGACTCATTAAAGACGTTAATGGAAAAAAACCAATACGAATTGGTCATCAAACTCACCGAAAATAGCGTGGATTCTATTTCCTTATTTTATCGATTGTCTGCATTTATCGCAGTAGGTAAAAATCAAGAAGCTTTATCCCTCATTAAAAGCAAGCGAGATATCCTTCAAAATAAGCTCAATTTGTTAGTGAAATTTCACATCGAAATCCTCTGCTTAATGAACCGTTTTGATGAAGCTTATGAGGAACTTAAATACTATGAAAATCTTCCTTATGAGAGTCAAGAAGTTGAAGAAGTTTTAAGAGCGATGCCCGCCTATATCCGTAACGCGGAAAAGAATAGCTATGGTCCAA
>CADCCA010000098.1 GCA_902799855.1 uncultured Erysipelotrichaceae bacterium
AAAATGATTTTTTTCCTAAAAAGTTAAAAACAAACAAAAAGCGACATCCGTTTGGACATCGCCATTCTGTAATAAATATAGGTTAATAACTACTTGACGTTGTGATAAACGTTTTGGACGTCTTGTAAGTCATCAAGCATATCGCATAATTCGTCAAATTTGCGTCTTTCTTCTGGATCAGTGATCTCGATTGGATCATTGGCTAAGAAGGTTATTTCCGCGACATCGAATTCGGAGATGCCCATACCACCTAAAACTTCTCTAGCTTGAGCGAAGGCTGCTGGTTCAACAAGGACTTCGATCTTTCCATCTTCTGCTGTGACTTCACGGACATCAACGTCAGAGAGAATTAAGTTTTCTTCAACTTCATCTCTATTGGTGCCGTTGAAAACGAATAAACCAGTTTGTGTGAAATTGAAGATTGTGGAACCTAAGTGACCACCCTTTTTGGTGATAGCGGTTCTAACTTCGATAAACGCACGGTTTGAGTTATCAGTTAATGTATCAATGATAAAGAGTGAATTGCCTGGACCAAAAGCTTCATAACGGCCTTCAGAATAGCTTTCGGCTTCGCCGCCTTTAGCTTTTTGGATGGCTCTATCAATAACGTCTTTAGTAACGTTTTGACCTCTCCATTTTTCAATTGCAGAACGGAGTGCTAAGTTCATTTCAGGGTCAGGAACACCATTCTTTGCCGCCATATAGATTTCCTTACTGGCTCTCATAAAGAGTGCGCTTCTTTTTGCAGCGGTTGCGGCCATCGCTTTTGCTCTTACTTCATGTGCTCTACCCATGATTTAAAACTCCTTTTTTGCTTTTTTGCGAAAAAATATTATCACATGTTCCCATATATGTGAACACATTTATACACGTGTGAGAAAAATTATTTGTAGATAACGTCAACAAGATACAATCCACTTGCAGGCGCTTTATAAGCAATAATATCTCTATTTTTGCTATTTAAATGATGGTCAATAAAGTTCATCTTTTCTTTGCCATTAGCCACGTTAATAGCAGCGCCAATCATGTTTCTAATTTGATAACGCATAAAGCCGTTACCAGTGAAAACGATTCTTAATAAATCTTTTTCTCTAATGACTTCTACGTCATATAGTGTGCGGATAAAGTTACCTTCATCTTCTTCTTTAGAAGTGAAATCTTGATAGTTATGTGTGCCCACAAATCTATTAAGAGCGTCAATAAATAATGGCACATCTAAAGCCATTGGATAGACGTAGGCTAAATCATAAGAGAATGGATCTTTATTAGTTAAAAGAATGCGATATTCATAAATCTTTTTAGTGGCGTTATATCTAGCGTGGAAGTTATCATCCACTTCACTAAAAGAGATGATTTTAATATCATCTGGAAGCATTTTATTTAAAGCGTACGCTAATTGTTTTAAATCTTTTTGTTTATCACTCACAAAGTGAAAGTATTGTTTTAAGGCATGGACACCAGCGTCGGTTCTGCCACTACCTTGGATATTAATGGGAGTGTCATAGACTTTGCTTAGGCATTCTTCAATCTTTTCTTGGACACTAATAAAGCCAACTTGCTTTTGCCAGCCATAGTAATTTGTGCCCTTATATGAACAAATGCCAGGAATTTTCATTTAAAAACCTTTCACTTTTAAAAAGAAGTTAACTATATCAACTGGTTCACCAGTTCTATCAAAAACAAACAAAACAATAATACCAGCAAAAAGAGCACCAATAAATAAGAAGGCCAATAAATCTCTCCAGGAGAATCTTAAAAGTCTATATCTAGTGCGTTTAGCTTTTGGATCATAACCTCTTACAATCATCGCATTAGCGAGTTCTTCGCTTCTTTCTAAAGCGGAAACAAATAATGGGATGATTAACGCAATAATTGCGCCAAAGCGTTTAAAGATACCACCGTGGTTAAAGTCCACACCACGGCTGGCTTGTGCTTTCATAATTCTTTCAGTTTCATCGAGTAAGGTTGGAATAAATCTTAAAGCGATGGATAAAGTCATCGCGATTTCATGAACTGGGAAATGGATTGGTTTTAATGGGGTCATATACCATTCAAAAGCATAGGTCATATCCATTGGTTTTGTAGTGCTTGTAAGAATCATTGTTAATGAAATCATTAACACTAAACGAAGCAAGATATAACCCGACTGACAGAATGAATCCCAATAAACTTTTAATGAACCAATAGTGAACGCCACTGGTAATTTAGGATTATTGGAAGGGATGAATATGTATATGGCCATTAAGAAAATGATTAATAACCATAAACCCCCTAGTGATTTAAGTAATGAAAGTAAACTCACTCTTGAAATAATCATTAAGACGAGTAAAACCAAAATATAAATACCACTTAAGATAAGTGAAGTTGACCACTTATTGAATTGGAAGAAGATTCCCACCATAAAAAGGAGGGTGAGGAAAATCTTATTTCTTGCATCTAAATGATGGATGAAAGTATCACGGAAGGAATAACGGCCAAAAGTCATCGAACTCATGCTTTATCCCTCCATTTCTTAATCGCGGAGAGTAAATCATCCATACCGTGTATTTGTTTTGGGTCAATATCCATGCCTTTTTCTTTTAAAGCATTAGCGACTTTAATGACGGTTGGAATGTCTAATCTATCGTA
>CADCCA010000099.1 GCA_902799855.1 uncultured Erysipelotrichaceae bacterium
TACCATGCCCACCCTATGCTCAAAATTTGCGTCGCATTAAACAAAGAAAAAGGCATCGCTTCATTCAGGCAATGAGTGCCGATGAGGACGATAAGAACGATGAAATGATTTTTTCATATTGCCGATTACTGCACCGACTTGTTAGTTTATCCTAACAATAGAGAATTTACTTGGAGCAATAGAGTTTATGGGCATTTTTGTTGAAATTGTTTTTGAGAAATATTATCATATACACAAGGAGAATTTTGGATAATGTAAAATCGGCAAAATCGTCCAATTAACATCACTGACAAAACATTCAGCAAAGCTCTTGTGAATATTTTGATTAGCTGTTATAATTTTCATAGAAACATGAAAGCTCTCCCAAAAGAAATGTGTCCGTTATGAAACTCGATGATTCTTTGATAGTTCCATAACGTATTTATTCTTGAAAATAATTCTGTTATCATAATAGCACAGTCAGAAATTAAACCATAGACATGCGCGTGAATACTCTCAAAACATTTATTACAACGAAAGGATTTCAATTTTGAACAATTCAAACAACACAGTTGCTCTCGAAGCCATCAGCGGTCATTCGCTTATGACCATGAACATTCAGCCGATACGCTACTGTATCGAAAATATTTTGCCGCAGGGTATTGCAATGCTCAGCGGTTCTCCCAAGACCGGTAAGTCATGGTTGGTGCTAGAATGGTGCATCCGCATCGCGGCGGGCGAACCCGTATGGAACTTCAACACCACTCAAGGAACGACCTTGTATCTGTGTCTGGAGGATAGCTGGGGCAGGGTGCAGTCCAGAATCTCCGACATCACAAAGGATGTTCCTTCAAATGTTTTCTTTGCCGTTGCGTCCACAAACTAACTGCGCAGCAAGA
Organism: uncultured Erysipelotrichaceae bacterium; assembly: GCA_902799855.1. The sequence continues at coordinate 879 of CADCCA010000099.1, forward strand.
TGCAGGAGCCTGTCGCTGTCGATATCCGGTCTGTCTTGCTGATCAAATACCTCATACATTGCCTTGATGATCGAAGCTGTTTTCAGTACCATGTATTCCTTCAATGGTACGGCGAGGTCTTTCAGTGTTTTCAGAATCGTCCAAACCTTATCCCATAATAATAAATCAGAAATTTGACAGGTATCCGGCAAAGTTTTGCCATGATGTATTTTATCGGGATTTTTGATGGCTGCCAGAAAATTCTTCGCACAGCTTTCGTCAACATTGTCAGAAGCCGCAGCAATATTATAATTATCTGCAAAAGGCTTCGAGAAATAATTGGTCATATCATCACTGACTTCGATATGGATAGAACCAATGCCTCTATCTGGGCCATAGTTATTAACAATTAAATCGTAAGCACCTTTAACTTCAGGATTTTGACACACTAAGTGTTTAATAGCCTCGCTTGTTTCCTTGCTTGTACGCTCACCAATAATGCTTGATAAAGAGCTTTTTAAAACGTCAATTCCGGACTTAATCATGAATAAGCCAATGACAGTACCGACATAACCTTCAATGCGGACATCTTTCCAAATAAGCGTAACGGCGATAGAAACTAAGGTACCAAAGGATAATAAAGCATCAAATAAAGCATCCATTCCTGAACCCTTAAGAGCTTCACTGTTGACCTTCTTACCAACGTGTCTAAAGTATAAGCCAAGAACAATTTTAACAACGACTGCGACAGCGATTAACACTAAGGCGACAACATCAAATGTTGGCTTGCCGCCTTCAATAATTGATTTAATAGATTCAACGATTGCACCAACACCAGCGACAATGATAATGACACCGATGGCTAAGCTAGTGATGTATTCAACACGGCCATGACCATATGGGTGTTTAGCGTCTGGTTTCTTTTGTGATAACTTAGTGCCAATAATGGTAATTGTGCTCGATAAAGCGTCAGATAAGTTATTAATCGCGTCCATAATAATCGCAATACTGTGTGCGAAAATACCAACAATAGCTTTAAGAACAACTAAGCCAATGTTGCCAAGGATACCAATAATACTTGTTCTAACGATTACTTTGCTTCTATTTTCCATAAAAACCATCTAAAACCTTATGCAGGAGTCGATAAAATTCAATTGCTTCTTCCCTTTCAAGATGAACACATTTAGCGATATTTTGTGGGATTGATAAAGCTTTTTCTTTTAGTAAATAGCCTTCATGAGTGACACAAACGACTAGTTCTCTACCATCTTTATCGCTTTTATTCTTTATAATATAACCCTTATTCTCTAATTTATTCAATAGAGGTGTTAAGGTACCAGAATCTAAATACAATCTTTGACCTAATTCTTTGACAGTGATATGGTCATTTTCCCATAACGCTAATAAGGTAATATATTGGGTATAAGTGAGATCTAATTCCTTGAGCAAAGGGATGTATTGACGAACGATTTCTTTGCTCGCTACATACATCGGAAAACATATTTGATTATCAAGTTTTAATATCTCTTCGTTTTTCATTTTACTTCTTTAATGCATCAACGATTGATTGCTCAATTTCTTGTGGTTTAACGGTTGGTTCAAATCTACCTAAGAATGTACCATCTTTACCGATTAAGAATTTGGTGAAATTCCATTTAACTTTCTTAACCTTCTTTGATTCATTTTGAGATTCTAAATAAACGAATAAAGGATGGGCATCTTTACCATTAACTTTAATCTTTTCAAATTGTGAGCTTGGGCTAAGAATTGATTACATGGGAAATCAAGAATCACAAAGCCTTGATCTCTATATTTTTCATATAAAGCTTCTAAGCCTTCATATTGTGGAGTGAATCCACATCTTGTTGCGGTATTAACGACGAGGACGACTTGTCCTTGGTATTTGCTGAGATTGACTTCGTTTCCGAGATAGTCATTTGCTTTGAAATCGTAAATGTTCATAAGATTTACCTCCATAATAAATTGTATACAATCTAATTTTGATTGCAAGAAAAAAACTCACGTTATTTCAGTGAGTTACTTCTTCGTGAATAATAAGGCAGGTTTACCAATCACTACGCGAGTGTTACTTGGTACATCCTCTAATAGGAAGACGTTACTACCAATCGTGACGTTATCACCAATATTGATAGCCCCTAGTAA
>CADCCA010000100.1 GCA_902799855.1 uncultured Erysipelotrichaceae bacterium
TTGATCTTCAGTTTCTTCGTTGATTTGCGCTTTTTCTTTGGCAATCATTTCTTCGACTTCACTGCGGTCATTGATTTGGCGAGCACTGCTATCTTCTTCAATTGTGGATTCTGCTTCTTTTTCAGCTTGTTTAACGATTTTACGCATTTCAGTTTTAGAAATCTCTGGACCTTCATCAGGTTTGATTTCTTCAACAATAGCGAATTCGTAATTTAAGAAATCTAAGAAGTCTTTGAAGTCTTTGATGATTTGTTCGTATTGGACTTTTTCCGCTTCGTTAGCGTATCTAACTTTTAAGCAGTTTTCTTCACTACCATCAAGTTCTAGATTATGAGGGATACGATATAAGGTTTGATACCAATCTTCAAATAGTTTAATTAAATCATCCATATTAGGTCTTACTAAGTAAGAGAATCTAATAAGATAAGGATAATCAACGTTATTTAAAGCATCCTGGAACTGTCTTAAAAGATGATATTTCCAAGGAGTATTTTTAACGATTACCATATCAATTTGTTGTGGTTTGAAGCGGTTGCGCCCCACCATTTCAAAATCAATATCAAAGTCATCAATATTTTCAATATTTAAATGTGTTAAGAAGGAGATCATCTTACTGGTCATAAGAAGAGTCCTCCAATAAAGACATAGGTGAATAAGTCTTTAAAGATAATTCCTACCATGAGAAGGAGTAATAATCCTAAGCCCACGAAGGAAACGATATTTTTAACTTTTTCAGGGATTTTCTTTCTAGTTGTGGATTCAATGATTAAAACAAGGAGTTGCCAACCATCTAAGCCTGGGAATGGTAATAAATTAAAGATCGCTAAGTTAACGGAAATCACACCCCAGATACGTAAGAAGTTAATGAAACCACTGTTTTTAAGAACCGCTGTTGTTTCATAACCGATAGCGATAATGCCACCAACATTGCCCCAACTACTTGGTTTAGTGAATAAATCACCAAGAGCGCGAACAATCGCTGTTGAACTTTGTCCGAAGTCGATAAAGGAATGACCGATAATTTCACCAAAGTTATATTGGATGCGTTTGCAATATACGGAAATACCAAATGACTGCACTGCTCCATCAACTTGACTAATTTCAATTGGGACGACATCGGCGTCAACGAGTTTACCATCTGGTCCAGGCACTCTTTCGGTTAAGTGGATGGCAGCGTTAGTAAATGAAGTAGCAGGAATGTTATTAGCAAAATCAGGCACTATAACGGAGTCGCCTTCAACAATTGCTTCTTTTAAGGTATAGAAATAAATGTGCTTAGATAAATCTAAATCACTATAGTTATTAAAGGAATTGGAGAAATAGAAACAGGAAGCATATTTCACTGTATCATCTCCATTGAATGTTGTTTCTCTATCGATTAAATAGAAAAGTTTTTTAGTGTTATCAGCAGTATCTTCGTATTCAAATTCTTCAAATTTGACATATGAGCCATCTTTTAATAAAGGCGCAACAGCGGAAGATTCTGCGACATTAACGTGATTGATATAATCGCTTTCATTGTGCGGGAAGCAGTTAGTAATAAAGAAAATAGTTAACGCTAAAACAGCGTTCATCGTGACGCCTGCCAAAAGGATGATGGCTCTCTTCCAAGCCTTAACGCCATTTAATGAACGCGATTCATCAACAACGACACCATCAGGGAGTTCCACTCCTTCTCCATACATTGAGACATATCCACCAAATGGGATAGCGCGGATGGAGAATTGGGTTTCGCCTTTCTTTCTTTTGAATTTGAAAAGAAGAGGACCCATACCAATGGAATATTCTAAACAATAAACTTTAAAGATTTTCGCTGCGGCTAAATGACCGAGCTCATGAATCATGATTAAAACAGAAAGGAACACTAAAAATAGCAAGATGTACAAGATAGTCATTAATACTTGCATATTAGTACTCTCCTTTCAAAATCATTTGTTTGGCTAATAACCTAGCACTGATATCCGCTTTCTTAAGATCATCATAAGTTGGATTTTTAATGCTCTTTTGTTTTCTTAAGCAAGCATTAATAATTCTTTCAATTCCTAAGAAAGGTATTTGGTGATTTAAAAACGCTTTAACAGCTTCTTCGTTTGAGGCGTTAAAAATAGCACCTAATGTTCCTTTTTCTTTCATCACTTTGTTAGCGACGTTAACAATTGGGAAACGGTTGATATCAAATTCACCAAAAGAGGTATTCTTGATTTTATCAAGATTATCCACGGTGATAGTTTGATAATTGGTGAGGCCTTGGTATAAAGCGTACTTAATTGGTACGCGCATATCAGGCTTACCCACATCAGCGCGATAAGTGCCATTATTATAGCGCACAATTGAATGAACGTAGGAGTTGTAATTGATTTTTATTTCGATGTTTTTAAAATCATAGCCAAAAAGGTAATAGGCTTCGATAACTTCGAAGGTTTTATTGACCATAGTGGCACTATCGATGGTAATCTTTTTACCCATTTTCCAGTTTGGATGGGCTAAAGCTTGTTCTGGAGTAATGTTTTCTAATTGGTCTCTTCTTAAGTTTCTAAAAGGACCACCACTTGCGGTAATGAT
>CADCCA010000101.1 GCA_902799855.1 uncultured Erysipelotrichaceae bacterium
TGCTGTGGTCCTTGTTTTACTTATCCATATACAATGATCAAAGACTATTTTGATATTACGATTATTTATAACAATTCCAATATTTATCCAGAAGAAGAATATCATCGTAGACTTAACGAACTAAAGAAATACTTACTAGATATCAATAGTGGCATTAAAGTCATTGAATTCCCATATGATAATTTAACCTATAATAAAGACTTAGAACCATACGCAGAACAAAGAGAAGGTATGGATCGCTGCCGCATCTGTTTTAGAAAAAGATTAGGCCAAGCTGTGGAATATGCCGAAGAACATAACTTTGATTATGTCGGCACAGTGATGAGTATCTCTAGATTTAAGAATTCTCAAGACCTTAACAAAATTGGTCTAGAATTAGCGAAAGATAAAAAAGTTAAATGGTTACCAGCGGACTTCAAAAAGAATGGTGGCTATGAAAAGTCTTTAGATATTGTTAGAGAATACAAAATGTATTTTCAACATTACTGTGGCTGCAAGTTTTCCATCAGGACCGCTAAAGAAGAGTTGTAATTTCTTTTTATAAAAGGACAAGAAGTATGCTATCATTACAAAAGATAGTTTTTTTGTTACATTCGTTCACAAAAAAAGTTTAATTTTAGTTATTCATAAAAGGCGGGAAGGATTTATGAAAAGCCAAAACAAACGCAAGATTCTCATCGTAGAAGACGAATTTGTCAACCGTGAGATCTTAAAAAACATCTTAATAGATGATTATGAGATTTTTGAAGCAGAGGATGGAGAAATTGCTTTAGATTTGCTCACCAAAGGTCAAGAGAATTATTCGTTAATTCTTTTAGATTTATTTTTACCAAAAATATCTGGTCTAGAAGTTCTTAACACCATCCAGGCTAAATATAACAATATTCCAGTTATCGTTTTAACTTCTGATAAAGAGTTAGAAGTCCAGTGCCTACAATATGGTGCTTCTGACTTTATTTCTAAACCATATCCAGACGCTAGTATTATCGAAGCGAGAATCAATAGGGTTATTGAATTATTTGAAGATCGTCAAACCATTAAATCCACTGAAAGAGATTCTTTAACAAGGCTTTATACTAGAGAATACTTTTATAAGTATGTCGCAGATGAAGATAAAAACGATCCATCTTCTTCCATGGATACCATTGCCATTGGTATTAGATCCTTCAACGTTATTAAAGAGCGTTTTGGCGCTGCTTATAGCGATAGCCTTTTAGTGAGATTTTCTAAAAAACTAAGAGCGGTCATGCCTAATATTTCCGGTATGGTCTGTCACTTAGAAGCTGATACCTTTATCGTTTACGCTAAACACTTTGAAGATTATGAAGATTTTCTAAAGGAAATATCTAGTGGATTATACGTAGATAAGGATAATAAAACACCAATCATCTTACAAATGGGCGTCTATCAAAACGCTAATAAAAACATCGATATTGATGTCCGTTTTGAAAGAGCAAAAAGCGCCCTTAATAGAATTAGAGATAGTGCGGTTAAAAGCATCTCTATTTACGATGATAAATTAAAAGAAAAAGCCATTTTTGAAGAAGAACTTATCGAAGAATTCCCTATCGCTTTAAAAGAGAAACAATTCGTCGTTTTCTATCAACCAAAATTCAACATTAAAGGCGATGAACCGGTCCTAGCGAGTGCGGAAGCCTTGGTGAGATGGAAACATCCTGTTAAAGGCTTAATTTCTCCAGGCGTATTTATTCCTCTTTTCGAAGAAAAAGGTTTAATTCACCAATTAGATCTATATATCTGGAGAGAAGCAGCGGCCCAGATGAGAAAATGGAAAGAAGAGAAGGGTATTTATGTTCCTGTTTCCGTTAATGTTTCTCGTATCGACTTATTCGATCCGTATCTAGTGGACACTCTTGCTTCAATCGTTAAAGATAACAAATTAAATAACGGAGATTTACTCTTGGAAATCACCGAATCCGCTTCAATGGAAGACACTAATTTAATCATTGAAAAAGCCAATGCTTTAAGAGAACTTGGTTTCAAGATTGAAATCGATGACTTTGGCACCGGTTATTCATCATTAAGTATGATTAATAAGATTCCATTAGATGCCTTAAAAATCGACATGATATTTATTAGAAATGCCTTCACTAGTCAAAACGATAATCAGATGATCAAAATCATCATTGATATTGCTTCATATTTGAAGGTTCCAACCATCGCAGAAGGCGTGGAAACCAAAGAACAAGTTGAGGCTTTAAAAGCCCTTGGCTGCGACCTTGTACAAGGCTATTATTTCTCAAAACCAGTGCCTAATGAAGAATTTGAAAGATTCTTAGACGCTAAAAAGTAAAGGAGACGTGTATATGATTACAGTGGAAAATTTAAAGAATTATGGTGCTAATACCGATGAAGGTTTACAAAGATGCATGAATAACGAA
>CADCCA010000102.1 GCA_902799855.1 uncultured Erysipelotrichaceae bacterium
CCTTCGCTCATCGCTCCGCATTCAGGGAAAGGCATATTTGGTGTTTCTTTAGATGTTTCAAAAGCAAGATTAATCATTCCCACTTGTGGACCATTACCATGAACTATCGCCACTTCATGACCAGATATAATCAAATCTGAAATTGCTTCTGCAACTTTAATTAATGCTTGTTTTTGCTCTTCGGAATTATTTCCAAGAGCGTTACCGCCTAAAGAAACTACATATTTTGCCATATTAATTAATCCTTATCTTCATCTTCATCTTCGTCTTCATCTTCATCATCGTCACATTTATGATCTGGATCTTCTTTACCGAGAGCTTTGTTGATAGCGCTGACAGTAGTGTGATAAACAGGAATAGCGAAGAATACTGCCCACATTGGATGCCAAATTTCCGCTTTTAAGCCTGGTAACCACATACACACAAAGAAGAATGTGAATAATGAAACAAAGGCCATATTGAAGTGTTGAGCGTTTTTCTTTCTGATTGCTCTAGCTAAAGAACAAATGATTTCAGGCACAAAGAATAAGACCCAAGCGCAATACCATAAGCCACATAATGAACCGAGTAAGATATAGGCTACTGTCGCTAATAAAAATAATAAGCCTTCACAAATACCAATGACGGCTAATGGGACATCTTTTTCAACGACTTTGCCATCTTTATCTGTGCGTTTAATACCTTTATTAGTAATATCAACTCTTGATCCATCTTTTCCTTTGATGAAGACGCCATCGTCATTAATAACGATATGGTCATTTACCTTATTATTTTCTACTTTTTCTTCTTTATTAGTATTATCAGAAGTGGATTCATCTTTAACTTGTTCTTCAACAATAGTGTCAATGTCCTCATCAGTGGCGAGTAATTCATCTAAAGACACGCCATATAATTTTGCTAAACAAATAAGATTATCGGTATCTGGAGAAGCTTCCGCTCTTTCCCACTTACTGACTGCTTGTCTAGAAAGCCCGAGCTTATCGGCTAACTCTTCTTGCGAGTACCCGTATTTCTTTCTTAATTTTACTAATCTATCTGCGATTTCGATTGTCATAAACTTTACCTCCCGCTTTTGACACCAGTAATTTAGCATTTGCCTTTTCGGTTGCGCCACCAACTCTGGTTAGAATTTACGCAACTTTTGGTTGCAAAACTACATATGTCTAGCTAAAAAGTCACTTATAAGGGCATCGTAACGCTCTTCATTAAATAATCTTACTCTAGAATGCTCTGCTCCTTCAAACCATTCTATTTCTTTATCTTTTGAACCGCAGTTAGCGAATAAAACTTTGCTTTTTTCTGGTAAGCAATAAGCATCTTTATCGCCCCACATAAATAGGGCTGGTAATGTTAGATCTGGAAGATACTTTTCAGGTCTAGCATCATTGATACTGCATTTAGTGCAGATTTTAAACCAGACCCAAATCTCATAGAACACAGGGAATAACTTATGCCCTAGTTCAATGAAATGATTTTTGTATATTTCTTTATATGAGATAAAAGCACTGTCGAAAATAACAGCCTTCAAATAATCAGTCTTATATTTGGTGCCGACAATAGAAGCCACGCATGTACCAACACATACACCATGCAAATATAATTCTTTTTGGCCTAATTCATCATGAAGATATTTCATCCAAAGGCTAACATCTTCTGCTTCTTTAATACCACATGTCGAATATTTTCCTTCGCTTAATCCGTGAGCGCGGTGGTCAATTACTAAAACATTGACCCCACAGCCTTGATATGGATTAGCGTAATAATATGAGTACACGAGTGTTTCTCTTCTACCAGGAAGAATAATCACTGTTTTATCAAAACCATAATCAAACCACTCACCCACTAATTTCAAACCATCTTTGGATTTAATGGATAATTCTTTGATAAATGATTCGTTTTTCTTTTTCCATGTAATGCCTCTTTCCCACATTGTTTCTAAAGGAACACATCCTGGTTCAGAGCATTGTTCTCTTCCCCAATGACCGCCTGTTCCTCTTTTAAGAGTTTTGCTATAAACAATATAGGCCACAAGAAAAGTCATAATAATAGAGGAAATAAGGGCAAATCCTAAAACAATTCCGACAATTATTAAAACTGTTTTTAACATAGGCTATTTGGTTTTTTGTAATTCTTCTAAGATGGCTTTTTCTTTTTCACAATATGGAGAAACTGCTTCATCCCCTGCGTAGAAAGCTGCCGCTAAACCTGGACCAACGTTACAACCCGTTGATTGACCAACTGGTACGAAGATTAAGTTTTGAGGATGGAATGTTTCTTCAATCATACGCTTCATTTCTAAAGCTTGTTCTTCTCTTAATGAATATGTGACAACGAA
>CADCCA010000103.1 GCA_902799855.1 uncultured Erysipelotrichaceae bacterium
TTAGAAGATATCTATAGAAACGCAGAAATAGTAACTGCTCGTTTAGAAAGTGATACTAAAAATAAAAAATAATTAAAAATTTTTTATGGTAGAATAACGTTATGGCATTAAAGAAAGGTTTTTGCACACATTGTAAAGGTGATGAAAAATTACGTATCTTTGGCGTTAACAAAGATGCGGAGGTTTGCTATTGCCCAAACTGTATGGCGGCAATGCAACCAAAAGAAGCGATTGCTAACTATCGTGGCTTAATCATCCATTACTTAAAGAAAGCTTCTAAAGCCTTATTTGAAACGACCCAGTATTTAGTCGCTTATCAAACATTCGCCCATATCATTGATATTAACGAAACCATTAAAGTAGCCCACTTCGGTAGGGTTCTTTCTTTAGTGTATCTCTCTTCTTTAAGAAAGAGCAAAATCCCATTTGCCTTAGCTCTTCATAAACAAGAAGCGCCTAAATGGTTCCACTATACAGAAACAGTGACTGAAGCATTCCATTTCATGGGTTTACTTATTTATGCTTTGGATACTTATGAAGCGAGACTTAGAAAAAGAATCACTCTTCATAATGGTCCATTCTATGACATCGACTGTGTCATTCTCTATTTAGAAAGACTTGATGAAATTAGAGAATACAAAGAATTCTTAATTAGCGAGGCTAATGTTTTCGTAGAAAACGGCAAAGAGCAATTCAAAGAAATCGCTGAAAGATTAGAAAGAGATAAAGCTCACTATGTGAGTGCTTATAAAGAAGTCTTCCATACAGTTGATGGCTTTACCTATACATTCCAACACTTTGATAATAACCGTAATCCAATTGGTTCAATTAAAAACGATAATCCAGTGGTAACTGAACCTAATAAGAAAAATAAAAAGAGAAAGATCGAACTTTATCCTAAGGATGGTAAAAAATCCTTAATTAAGGACGAGTTGTTCGCTAATAACATCACATTAGCAAGATTAGTTAATGCTTCTGTTCCAGTGGCTTTAGTCGCTTTTATTTCAGCTTTAGTGCTTCTAGTTATTTCGTTCCCAATTCCAAATCTAGTGGCGAAAATAATCCTTCTTGTTTTTGCTTCCGCACTAGTGATTATCTCAATAGTGTTATTTATCCTACACTTTGTATGGAAAAACGAACACAATAAGAAGTATTATAAAGGCACAAATCCATTTATTCTTAAGTAAGTTAAGAGCTTTTTAAGAGCTTTACCACGGTGAGAAACCGTGTTTTTTTCACCTTCTGGCATGGTGCCAAAGCAGATGCCTGTTTCATCACTCACAAAGATTGGGTCATAGCCAAAGCCACCTTCACCTTGTGCTTCTTTTGCAATGGTGCCTCTAGCAATGCCTTCAAATATTAATGGTTTATCTTCAACGTTTAATAAAACAATGTCACAAACGAATCTAGCGGATCTATCTTCTTTATCGTTTAAGTCTTTTAAGATTTCCTTAATCGCGTTAGCGTGACCACCCATAGCGGTAGCGTATCTTGCGCTGTGCATACCCGGACGGTTGTCTAAAGCGGTAATTTCTAAGCCTGAATCATCAGCGATAATAGGGAAAGACGTGACTTTTTGCACAGCTTTAGCCTTAATTAACGCATTTTCAGCGTAGGTCTTACCGTTTTCTTCAACGTCTTCCACTTTAAGACCAAGGTCACTAAGACCATAGACAACGATTTTATGTGGAGACAAAACTTGTCTCACTTCTTTTAATTTATTCTTATTAGATGTAGCTAGGACAATTTCGTAATTCATACTAAATATCATAAGATATTTTTTTATAAATATAAACATTTAAATACAAAAAAGATTAGATAAAAAAAGATCGTTATTTATTGGATAAAAAATAACAAAAAATACTGTGATTATGGTATAGTTTTTATGTTCAAACAAGTAGACCACAGGCGCTATGAACTAGCTATTAGCAAAGTCGACCATACGCAGGTACACTGAGGTAAATGGTTGCTTGAGCTGGTATGTTATGTGTTAGGACATATCAATGTGGAAAGTATTGCCCAGTTGGCAACAAGTATTTGCATGATAAAGGGCGACCATTAGGACACGGTCATGTAAGGAAACACTGCTCGCGCTCCACACAATAGTAATATTGAGCATGAGGCCATCCAATAGAGGATGTAACACCAGTAGCTATGGTTGGTAGGGATACCAATTGTTAGTTGCAACGGTGTTTTCTGTTTGGATGGCTTTTTATATACCTCCTTTTGAGGGCACCAGCATGTCCAAAATAGGAGGTTTTATAAAATGGACAAATTTGATTTAGTCAGATTTACTGACAATGATTTTGAATTAGATA
>CADCCA010000104.1 GCA_902799855.1 uncultured Erysipelotrichaceae bacterium
AGATTTGACTCTAACTTAACAGGAACGATCATCAACGGTAAAACCGGTTTCTTCTTTACCGATGACGCCTCATTTGTGAGCCAAGTAGAAAAGATATTCGCCTTAAATAAAGAACAAAAAGAAGAGATTATTAAGGAAGCAAACGTTGTATTAGATGTCTATTCCATTGAAAAGTTCTACGACAACGTTGTGAGGGTTTATAAACGTGCCATCCGCAAGTTCTGGTAAATATCTCATTAAATCCATCAAAGTGTATAAGGACCACGTGACCTTATCTTTTGTGAAGCGTGAAAAATTACAAATCTCTAAAGAAGCCTATTTGTCTTCTTATTTATATGAAGGAAAGACCATCTCTAAAAAAGAAATCGATAACTTAGAAGAAATCACTGCCTTATCCACCCTTCTTAATTACGCTTTAAATCTCATTAGTAAAAGACATTACAGTGAAAGAAAACTAAGAGAAAAACTTAAAGCCAAAGATAACAATAAAACCGCGATTGATGGAGTTATCTCTAAATTAAAGATTAACAATCTAATAGATGATCGAGCGTTAATGGAAGATTTAATCGCTTGGGATGACGAAAGAAAATTCGGTAAAAACAAAACAATTAAGCATCTTAAAGATCAAGGCATTCCAGATAATATTATCGCTAAAGCGAATTTCCCCGTTTCTAGCGAAGTTAAGAAAGCCAAGGCTTTATTACCCAAGTTAGACAAAAAGTACGCTAAATACGCCTTTGAGAGCAAAAAGAAACACATCTTTAGTGCCCTTATCAGCCAAGGCTATGAAATAGAGGTCGCAAAACAAGTAGTGGGACTCGCTAAAAAAGACCAACCCAAAAAAGAAAAAGAAAAACTAGTTAATGATTTTCAAAAAATCAAACGCCGCTACCAAAATAAGTATGAAGGCTATGAATTAAAGAAAAGAATATATGCTGCCTTAATGAATAAAGGCTATAAGAGCAATGAAATAAAAACAGTATTGGAGGATATAGATTATTATGAAAATGATTTCTGAATTAACTGATCACGAACACGTCGAAGGGCAATTCCTTGTCGGTAATGTTTCAAAAGGTGTTAACACAGTTGGTGGTTCTTATTTTTCCGTTGAATTAAGAGACGCTAGTGGTAATATCGCCGCTAAAAAGTGGGATGCAACTATCGCGGATGAACAAATCTTCATTGCTGGTAATGTTATCGCAATCACTGGTGAAACAAATAAATATAAAGAACAACTACAATTAAAAATCTTAACTGCTGAACTCGTTTCTTTAGAAGATATCGAAGTTGAAAGATTTGTTAAAGCCCCTCCAGTGGCAAAAAGCGAATTGATTCAAAGATTTAAAGACCATATGGCGTCAGTTGAGAATGAGGACTGCCAAAAACTCTTAAATTACTTTGTTAATAAGTTTGGTGATAATCTCTTCTCTTATCCTGCTGCTGTTTCCATTCATCATGAATATAGTAGTGGTCTATTAATGCATTCAGTCACAATGGCGGATATTGCTTCATCATTATGTAAAATCTATGATGCTGACCATGATTTAGTGGTCACAGGTTGTTTGCTTCACGATATGGGTAAAATCATCGAATTAGAAGGACCAATTGTCTATAAATATTCAACAGAAGGTAAATTATTAGGCCATATCAGTATCATGGCGGCGGAAATTAGAAAAGCCGCAGAAGAATTGAAAATCGCTAGTGAAATTCCATTACTTCTCGAACATATGGTCTTATCACATCATGGACAATATGAATTCGGTTCACCAGTTATGCCATCCACTAAAGAAGCTCTTTTATTATCACTTGTTGATAATTTAGATAGTAAAATGGTCGTGGTGAACAAAGCTCTTCAAGATGTCGAACCAGGAAACTTTTCTAATAAAGTGTTCCCACTTGATAACCGTTCATTCTATAAACCCAAAAAATAAGGAATAAGAAAAGGGATGTTTCGTTAAGTCGATTACATCCCTTTTTATTTTTGCTATTTAAGATTGTTTTTGATTTGTTCAGCAATGACAGGAAGATTAAGTCCTTCTGCGTTATTCTTCATTTCTAATGCGAAGCCATCATTTGATTCGTAACGCGGAATAACG
>CADCCA010000105.1 GCA_902799855.1 uncultured Erysipelotrichaceae bacterium
TCTTGAAGAAAAATGTGAAAGAAAGTTCTCTATTAAAGAAGTCTTGTTCTATGGCTTTGCCACCGCAGTGGACGCTCTAGCGGCAGGTGTTGTTCTTCACGCTGGATTATCCACAACTTCCACTGTGTGGTTACACGTTAGTATTATTCTTTGCTTAACATTTATCATTTCTCTCATTGGTTTATTCCTTGGAAAACAAATCATGAGATTATTAAAAGGCAAATACGAAATCGCCGGTATTGTTGGTGGCATTATCCTCATCTTACTCGCGGTTTGGGTAGTGGTTTCCCATTACTTACCTCTTTAATTTTCTTCTCTAGATAATTCTAATCTCTTTAAATCTTTTGGTAAGAAGATTGCTAACGCTACGACGTTACATGTTGTGGCGATTACCCAAGTAATTGGGAACAACATATATAACCAGAAGACGGTATGGAAATAATTAACATTATTAAAGACAGTGATAATTAAAACAATTCTTAAAACAGTGCAGCATATCAAAGTGGTGAACATTGGATATGTTGATCTTTTTAAACCTCTAAGGACTGCAGCGGTATACGCCATTGTAAAATCAAAGAAATAGAGATACGCCATAATGGATAATCTCGTATATCCAGCCTTAATCGCTTCCTCTTCTTTAACAAATAAAGAAAGTATTGGGCGATGGAACAATAAAATTACTAAAGCAATAATCACACAAAATACCGCACCCCAAATCAAACCATAAAAGGCACACTTTTTAATATTCTCTTTCTTTTTAGCCCCAATATTCGCGGCAATAAAGGTCATCGTCGAGACCGCAATCGCGTCACATATTGCATAGAAATAGCCTTCGATGTTACCAGAAGCAGTGGCTCCGTTTTCTAGATTTACGTTACCTGGATCAATCGTATATAAGGATGATTGAATGAAAACATTAGGCAAAGAAAAGAAAAAACCTTGTAAGCCCGCTGGTAAACCAATTTTTAATACTTCCAAAATCGTCGCGGAATCAATTCTTAATTTCTTTAAAGAAAGATTAACGTAATTCTTCTTACCTTTTATTAAAAATAAAACACAAATAAATGCGGATATAGCTTCAGCGATGATCGTGGCTAAAGCAACACCTGCTACGCCCATATGTAGTGGGAAGACAAATAACAAGTCAAAACCGACATTAATAAGGCCAGAAATAGTTAACGCTATAAACTGTGATAATGAATCACCTTGCGCTCTTAATAACTGGGCTGCATAGTTAAAAATCATTAAGAATGGTAAACCACAGAAATAGATTTTTAAATATAAAGTAGCCTTAGCCAAGTAGTGGCTTTCAGTACCCATCAATTCTAATAAATTATCACTAATAAAAAAGCCTAAAACACCAACAAAAATACCACTGATTAGAGCAAAAAGAAGCGAGCTATGTACTACTTTGTGGGCTTTTTCTTTATTACCAGCACCTTTTGCTTCAGATAAAACAACATTAGCCCCTAAGGCCGTACCAGTGAAGACCACAATAATCAAATTAATTAATGCAGTGTTAGAAGCAATAGCGCCCATTGATTCCGCTCCGTCCCCAGCGCTCACTGTGGCTAAATCAATTGTGGTGTATAGGAGCTGCATCATTGTGGCGAGCATCGCTGGAATAGCTAAAAGAATGATCTTAGCGAATAGGTTGCCACTGGTCATATCTCTAGGTTTGAAAATGCTAGTAATTTTCTTGAGCATGCCAAAAATTATAAACTTAATATAATTAAATGCAACAATTGTGCTCAAAGAAAAAAGAGAATCTTAGAGATTCCCTTTTATGTTTTTACTTTCCCCAGGTTTGATCTAGGTAAGTTTTTCTATCTTGAAACCATTTGGTGAGATAATTTACCGCATCATTATGAGCGCTATATTTTCGACAGCTCATGCCACAGTCAGGTGCGCTCTTTAAATTATATTTAGTGTATGTGTAATCGAATGCACTAGCGAAAGCTTTGCTTTCATAGTTGATTCTATCCATCATTTGTTCATAGATACCTGAGTTACAGAAGATGGAATAGTATTTCTTAAACATGGTTGG
>CADCCA010000106.1 GCA_902799855.1 uncultured Erysipelotrichaceae bacterium
TTGGTGTCTACGCTAAAGCGTCTAACTTCACGAAATTCGCCGCAGGCTGTACATGTGTAGGTATTCCAATTACCTTACTCTTCATGTTCTTGCAGCGCTATTACGTTGAAGGTGTGACAGCGGGTGCTGTTAAAGGCTAAACGAGTTATTTGAAGAAAAGATTAGCAATGGTGGTGGCGACCCCATGATTGGAAATGGTGTCAGTAACTATCGTTGCTTTTTCTTTGACTAAATCATCTTTGCTATTGCCCATTGCGACACTAAATCCGACGCTTTCAAACATTGAAATATCATCCTGGCTATCGCCAAAAGCGATGGCCTTTTCTTTATCGATATTTAAGTGGTTAAGTAGTTTAATAATAGCGTCGCCTTTTTTATTGATAAAATAGGAGATATTCACTCCATATGTATCATAACGATAATACCTAAATTCACTAGGTATTTCCTTTGTTAATAATTCATCGTATTCTTCAGGAATGAAGGCTAGTATTTCTGTGACATTTGAGACATCATTTTGTCTAACTGGCGGATATGCCTCATAATAAACGGAAAAATATTGTCTCACGTAGTCATTCGGCTCAAGGGTGAAATGGCGATCTTTTAAACACGCAAATTGTAAGACAACTTGATGTTTGTTAGCGACGTCCAAAACCTTTCTTACTAACTCTTCAGGAAAGGTATTTTTATTGATAATCTTATCATCAAAGAAGGTTAAGCCACCGTTATTGGTGATTATCCCATTTGGTGTGATTAAATTGAACAAGCCAGTGCCTACTACGGAAGCATACGAACGCGCAGTCGCAAAGACAATTAACACGCCCATTTGCTGAAGTTTTTTAATCGCCTCTAAAGATGGATAATCCCAGTCCTTGGTGTTATGGTCTAGAATCGTCCAATCGATATCAATAAAGATAATCTGATAATCATTTTTCATTTGTTTTATTCTATCACGAACGAAAAACGTTGCATTTATATCGATTTATATATTTTTAAAATATAAAATGTGCTATATTAACCAAGATAGAAAGGATTTACGTATGGATAGATTATTAGTGGTAGTTGATTATCAAAACGACTTCGTTGATGGTGCTCTTGGCTTTAAAGGCGCTGAACTAATCGCTCCTAAAATCGCTGAATGCATCAATGAATTCCGTGCTAACAACGATGAAGTAGTTTTCACTTATGATACTCACGATGCTGATTATATGAACACCGTTGAAGGAAATAATTTACCAGTGCCTCACTGTTTGAAAGATTCAGAAGGTTGGCAGTTATACCCCTTAATCAACAATCTTTTAAAAGATTCAAAAGTTTTCTATAAACCAGGTTTTGGTAGCAAAGAATTAGGCGATTATATCGCTAAAAACAACTTTAAAGAGATTTATCTCGTTGGTTTAGTGAGCGATATCTGTGTCTTTAGTAACGCCATTGTGGCGAAAGCCAGTGCCTCACCTTATACCAAAATCAAGATTGTCAGAGATGCAACTTCTTCATTTGATTTAGATATGCAAGAAAAAGCCTTTGATGTTTTAAAACATCTCCACATTGAAATAATTTAATCACTTAAATCTTTATATATAAAAGGAGAACACATTTTTATGAAAAACATGGTCTACATCCAATCGGGTGGTCCAACAAGTGTTATTAACACATCCCTCTACGGTGCCATTAAAGAAGCGAAAAAGCACCCAGATTTAATCGGTCATATCTATGGCTCTCAACATGGCGTTGAAGGCTTAATCGATGACGATTTAATCGATTTAGGTTTAGAAGACGATGAACAAATCGAACTTCTTCTTCAAACTCCAGGTAGCATTTTAGGCACCACAAGAAGAAAACTTCCAAAGGATATTCACACTCCAGAATACGCTGCAATCATTGAAAACATCAAAAAACATAACATTGGTTACGTTTTCATCAATGGTGGTAACGATTCCATGGATACATGTAATAAACTCGCTAAGTTAGTCAAAGAATTAGGTATCGAAGACGTCAAAGTCATCGGTTTACCAAAAACTATTGATAATGACTTAGCTTGTACA
>CADCCA010000107.1 GCA_902799855.1 uncultured Erysipelotrichaceae bacterium
AAAGTGGTAAACCGCATGATCCTAAACCGCCAATCATTTTGGCTTTATCTCTTGAACCAATTTGACGAAGTTCAATTCTGGTGTGTAGTTTTGAGGCTAAAACTTTTAATAGTTCACGGAAATCGACGCGGTCATCCGCTAAATAAGAGAAAAGAACCTTGGATTTATCAAGAGTGTATTCACAAGAAATGAGGTTCATATCCAAATTGAGTTTCTTCACTTCCGCTTCGCAAATCTCTAACGCAAATTGTGCATCTTTAAGATTGATTTCCGCTAATTTGATGTCGGTATCAGTGGCTTTTCTAAGAACTGGTTTTAAAAGCAAACTATTGCTATATTTTTCAATGGACATCGGCTCAATAGCGATAGTGCCAAGTTCAACACCACGTACTGTTTCAACGATAACCTTGTCATCGAGTTTAAAATCAGCATCCTTTACACCAAAAAAGTAAGCGCGAGGTGTATTGGAAAACTTCACTCCGACAAAGTGGGTATATTCATTTTTAATTGCTTCTTGTTTTGGTGTATCTGACATAAGTTAGTCCTCTTTTACGATGGTATAGAATAGGTGATCTATGAGTAGTGGAATATTCACATTTAAGTTAATAATTCCGCTACATTTTAATAATTCAATCAAACTTTCATCTAAATGAGAAAGTCTTCCCGCTAAGGTTTCTAATATTGTAGCATAACTTTCCAAAAAAGCACTTTTTTGGTTCTTAATATTAATCATATCTTCAAAGGCCATGACTAGCATATTAATGAAATAACGGCATGATTCTTTGCTTTTAATTATATTGCTTTGTGATTGATAAATAATATCGTTAGAATCACCATCCGCTAGTGTTTGGATGATATCTTCAAAGCACTTTTTAGCGGTAAAAAATGCTTCGTTTGACTCTTGATCATCAAGTATTTCTTTAATGAGCTCCCCGTCGTTATAGAAATAAGAAAGTAGTTCAGCATCTTTCTTTTCAACGCCTTCTTCAACTGCTGTGTTAATAACAGTCTTCTTATCGATGAGTTTTAATCTTAATACTTGGCATCTAGAAATAATGGTTGGTAGAATTGCGTTTTCGTTGTTTGTGGTTAAGAAAGCATAGACTTTTTGTCCTGGCTCTTCCAAAAACTTCAAAATACTATTAATGGCCTCAATGGTAGTGTTCTCAATGAGGTTCAAAATATATACACGTATCCCTTTGTTTTCAAAAGCTTTCTTTTCAAATGAGTTTTCAATTGAGGCGATTGCTTCTTTTTTAATCGTGCCTTTACTACCATCAAAAACGATGCAATCTGGATAATTACCATCATCCACTCGCAAACAAGTGATACATGAATTGCACGCTAACGGAGAAGGGTCGTCACACAATATTGACTTAGCAAAAAATAAAGCAACATCAAGTAAAGGCGCGCCATTACTTCCGGAAATCAAATAGGCGTGCGAAAGTTGGTCCTTTTGTAATGAATTAAGGAACGTTTGATATATGACAGGTTGATATGTTCTTAAATATCTCTCTACTTGCATATTCTAGAAAGCATAACTTCTAATGTTTTCTTAGCGACTTCTTCTCTGCTTTGGCTAGCGTCGATGACGACATAGCGTTCTGGATAGCGTTTGGCTAATTCCAAGAATGTATTTCTAACTTTGTTGTGGAAATCGATTTTTTCTAAATCTAATCTATTAACTTCTCGATCAGAATTAGCAGCGATTCTTGCTAATCCTAATTGAGGATCAATATCAAATAATAATGTTAAATCTGGGAATGTACCTTCGGTAGCAAAGCTATTGACTTGTAAAATATTATCAACACCTAATCCTCTCGCGCCACCTTGATAGGCTAAAGAAGAATCTAAATAACGGTCACAGATAACGATTTTGCCTTCTTTTAAAGCAGGCCAAACTTTCTCCACTAAATGTTGTCTTCTTGAAGCAGCATAAAGAAGAGCTTCGGTTCTTTGATCCATCGCGGTGTTGTTCTTATCAAGAATGACATTACGTATTTGTTCGGCAATAGGAGTACCGCCTGGTTCACGTGTGCGAACAATTTGGTAACCCATTTCTTCTAATTTCTTAACAGCGGCATCAACTGCGGTTGTTTTGCCTGAACCTTCAGGTCCTTCGATTGTGATAAACATAAGATACCTCCGTTATAGTTTTCTTCTACCTTCAATGGCTTTTGACAAAGTCAATGAGTCAGTGTATTCAAGATTTCCGCCCATTTGTAAGCCATAGGCTAATCTAGTAACATTTCCTACTTTTGATTCTAATAATTTGGCAAGGTATAAAGCGGTTGTTTCGCCTTCAATAGTGGGGTTAGTAGCAATAATCACTTCTCTAAAAGCTTGTTTGCTAACTCTTTCTAAAAGTGCATTAATATTCAAATCCTCAACGCTTCCACCTTTGCCTAATGAGATAACACCGTTTAAAACATGATATAACCCATGATATGTTTCAGCGTTTTCAAAAGCGATAACATCTTTTGGGAATGAAACAACCATTAAAATATCTTGTTCGCGATCGTTATCTTCGCATATTTCACATTTCTCACCCTCTGCTAAGAATCCACAGATAGGGCAGACGTGTATTGATTGTTTGAGGTTTTTAGCGGCATCAGAAAACTCTTGTAAGTCTTCCTCGTCCATGTTG
>CADCCA010000108.1 GCA_902799855.1 uncultured Erysipelotrichaceae bacterium
AATTTATCTTTCTTTTCTTCTATTGGTTTTCTGATTTCAACAATGCCTTCAATTAGCATTTTCACACCGATAAAAAGTAATAAACCAAATGATACCCAGGTAATAACAATACCGAATATCTTAATTGCTTCAGTTGAACCACTGGAACCAACAATTAAAGAAACTATTTCAACAGCAAAATAGCCAACTAATGGCATTAATCCTTGCATGATACCGAATGTTGAAGCGATAAAGAAAATCTTTTTCTTATCGATATCTTTGTAGATAAGACCATCGGTAATAGAGACTGCGAAAGCATCCATTGCTAGAGCAATGCCGAATAAGATAATGTTCGCTATTATTTCCCAAGTCATAGCGACATTATAGACCTATTAATAAGGTTGTAAATAGAATATTTATTCTTGTGAACTTTGTTCAAATTCTTCCACTGCTTCAAGCATGCCATAGTAGGCTGGTTTTTTAGCATAACTAGAAGTGAATAATAATGGGTTTTGATTTCTCTTCCAGGATGTATCGTCAGTGATACCCCAAACGATAAAGGCATTAACATCCATTTCTTCATTAGCGTTACCTTCTAAGATACCTTTGGCTAATGTTTTATAGGCTGTTTTTTGTTTATTGAAGCTCGCTTCATCACTACCATTTGTGGTGATATCTAATTCAGTGATTTGACACTTTAAGCCTCTCTCTTTGATGAGTTTAGCATTAGCGATAGTTTGTCTAGTATTATCGCAGTCAATATGACCTTGTAAGCCAAAACCATCAACGAAATGCTCTTCAATAGCGTCTTTTAAGAAACCATTTAATGCGAATTCGCATTTTTCAGTGCTGTAGTCACAGGCATAATCGTTATAGTAAAGGTCTTGATCTTCCGCTTTATATTGCGCAGCAAATTTAAATGCTTGATAGACAAAGTCTTCACCAATGGTATCAAACCATTTGTTATTCTTGTTATATCCCGCTCCACCATTTTCAATGGCTTCATTACAAACGTCGATAGCGTAGACTAAGCCTGGCCATCTATCATTGAGTGTTTCGATAGTTGTTTTAATGAAGTTTTCCATTCTCTTGAGCATAGTGGCTCTACTAACTTGCGCTCCACCACTATAATCTTCGGTAAAGAACCAAGCCGGTGTTTGAGAATACCACACTAGGGTATGGTGTCTAACAGCGATATGATGAGCTTCACACCAGTCATATAACTTTTCAAATGGTGCGGTTGTAATAACGACTTCTGTTTTATCGCTTAACTTTTGGCACGCTGCTTGATCTAAGATTTGTTCTGGCTTACCTTCATTTTCTGCAGTAATGGAATTGAAGTTTTCTTTAGCCACTTGTCTCATCTTAGTGTTATTAAGTTGGTTTTTAGACATACAGCAACCAATTTTAAAATATTCTTCATAAGATTTCTTGAGGCTTTCTTCGTTAGAAACATAGTCATTCGCTACTGTTTCTTCACCATATGTGATATTGATATCATCGACATAGAACTTAACTGGGATATTGCCATCCGCGGCTTTATAAACAAGTCTAATGGATGTTAAAAGATCTAATGTATCAAACACAGCGCTTGTTCTAATCCATTTTTCAGTATTATTCTCATTCGGTTTAATTTCATCACCAGATATCATTACATTGCCATGTTGGATAAGCATTTGTATTGTTTCTAAGTTACTATCGCTTGGCAAATATAAATACATGGAAATAATGTCACCATTTTTCGCGTGTTCATCAGTGAAATATGGTTCTTCTAAATATTCACTAGAAATGTGCCCACCGGCATTTTTATCCATGATTGGTAATTCATAGTAAAGAGATTGTTTATCTTCATTACCGAATTTCTTATTGATTTCTCTTTTGCCTTCCATTCCTTCTGGAATTTCAAGTGGAACAGAAGAATAGTCACTACTAGAAGACCATTCAATAACCTACAGGCCACTAAAGAAGAAATAGATAAAAGCGATAAAACCGCAAATAAAAAGCTTTTATTATGTTTCATATAGTTATATTCCTTATCGATTATATTTTATCGATGTTTTTGGAAAAAACAAATAAACAATAAAAGCTAGTCAATCAATAAATAATAATCCTTATTTAATATCGGATTTCAAAATAGTCTAGATATGTTTTGACTGTATCTTGCCCGTCTAAACATGTATCAATAAGCCAACCGCGTTCGTTATCCCAGTTTTTTAGTCCACGATAATAGAACATTTTTTTACTATCTAAAATAATAAAAGGAACGATATTGTTTTTAAGACATTCTTTGAACGCTATCATGCGTCCCACTCTTCCATTACCTTCTTGGAATGGATGAATTCTTTCAAACTTAACATGGAATTCAATAATTTCTTCAAAAGAATGTTTCTCTTTTTTATTATATTCATCCACAAGTTTTTTCATTTCTTGAGGTACTAGTCTAGGAGAAGTGGTTTCAATATCTCCCACTGCGTTTGCTCTTCTTTTATAATCTCCCACTTTAAACCAAGATAGCTTAGAATCAGAAGTTCCGGTTTTAAGAATCTTATGGAGTTCTTTAATAAACGCTTCGCTCAATTTATAATTGGCAAAATCAATCACTCTATCAATCATTGAGAAGTGATTAATGGTTTCAACAATATCATCAACTTTAATAGACTCATTGGCGTTTTCCACTCCAATTGTTCTAGTTTCAAAAATGTATCTAGTCTGATCATGAGTCAATTCACTACCTTCCATATGGTTGGAATTATAAGTTAAGTCAATTTGGAGTTTGTGGTAAATGCCACCTTTGATTCCGTGTTCCTTTTCTTCTCTTAATCTTTCGAGAAGATAGTTTTTATTTTCTTTTTCGTTAGCTCTGGCCGGTTTTTTAGCAACAACGGGTATCTTCCAAACTCCACCTTC
>CADCCA010000109.1 GCA_902799855.1 uncultured Erysipelotrichaceae bacterium
TAAAGACAGAAGCTTGGTAAATTGGTAGGCCGTTTGATTTATTTGAATATTCGGTTTGCATATTAGCGTAGACAGCATAACCTTTATCAGCATTCTTGTTTAAAACTGTTGTTAAAACTGGTTGAGCTAATAAGACATAGTTAGGAACAATGTTGTTACCTGTTTCAGCATCAGCAAAGAAACCAGCGTTCACTGCAGCGGCAGCGTCACTGACGGCTGCGACATAATGGACGCTAGCGTCGTAATCATTACCATAAACATAATGGAAGATTTTATCTGGGACATTACCTTTTTGGAAAAGGAGAATTGTGTCATTAGCGTCTAATGTCTTATTGTCATCGTTGTTCATACTAACGAGATAGAAATTACCGAATGTG
Source organism: uncultured Erysipelotrichaceae bacterium (assembly GCA_902799855.1). The sequence goes on from CADCCA010000109.1 coordinate 378, forward strand.
ATTGTCGCGGCAATTTGATATTCCGCCTTCTTGTTTAAGATGGCTTGCATACCAGCGTTGGTTGGTAAGACCACAACATCCTTCTTACCGGTGACCATTTGAGGGATGATACCTTCAGCTGGGTTTGAGTTAGTTTCAAACTTCTCGCTGTTAGCATACTTGTAGAACGCTAATGCTGGAGCGCCTGTTGGGGTGATGATACTTAAGGATGAACGATCAAACTCCCCTGAACCTTGACCGTTGTTATTGCATGCAGTGAGCACGAGGGCGACTGCGATAAGTGATATATATTTTTTCATTTTAGTTTTCCTCCGTTGTAATTATACAAGAAACATTTATAATAAAATGTGATTGAGGTCACACAAATATTATGAAAATTCCACTTTTACAAGTATTAAGCAAAAAAGAACATAAGCTAGTCAATGGTTATCAAGTAACCAAAAACAGCGTTATTGCCCATGAAGGAGATAACTGTGAGAACATCGGTATCATCGTCTCTGGCAAAGTCGATATTGTTTCTTATGCCTTCAAAGGTAAAGAGATGTTACTTAACTCTTTAAAAGCGGGAGATATTTTTGGTTATAACTTAATCTTCTCAAGTGAACCTATCTATCGCGGTGATGTCATCGCTAAAGAAAAATGTGTGATTGCCTTTATCAACAAAGAGAACTTAATCTTCTTATTACAAAATAACCAAGACTTCTTAAAACTATATTTACAAGCACAATCTGACTTTGGTAAATCTCTCAATGCGAGAATCCAACTTTTATCATTCACTAACGCTGAGGAAAGATTGTTCTATTTCGCGAGTAAAAACGATAACGTCATTATCTTTAAAAACGTCACCGCATTAGCCGCTCAAATCGGTATTCAAAGAGAAACATTATCTCGTCTTTTAACGAGTTTAGTAAAACGCCATCTCATCAAAAAAGAGAAAGGCAAAATTACATTTTTAAAGAAAAGGCGCTAACCTACTTGTTAACGCCGTAAATCTCTAATAAGTTTTCGTAAAGTGCTAATCTTGTCGCTAGACCAACGCCACCAGGAACTGGGGTTTGAAGTCCAACTGGAAGATTAGGAATTGCGTCACCTTTTAGACCCTCTTCAGTTCTAGAAATGCCAACATCAACAATGACGGCATCTTTTTTATATGTGAAGCGATTGTCTAAGAAGCCAGCTTTACCAATCGCAACCACGATAACATCTGCGTGAGCGCTGTAGAAAGCCATATCTTCAGGAGTGGAGAGTAGTTTTGCCATTGGTTTACCGACGATATTACTACGTCCAATAACCACAGCGTTCTTACCTTGCATTTGAATCTTTTCGAAATGTAAGTAGTTAATAATACCTTTTGGGGTACATGGAATAAGTGATGATAATGGATGGAAACCATCAACGTCTTTTCTTGGATCAACCGCTAATTTAATGGTTTCTTCATCGATACCTTTTGGTAAAGGCATTTGCACAATAAAGCCATCGTGAATGTCATCATTATTTAATGTATCGATAACCTTCAATAACTCTTCTTGCGTTGTTTCAAGTGGAAGCTTAATGAGGTCAGCTTTAATACCTAATTCATCTGCGTCTTTGAGTTTGCCACGGACATAAGCATAGCTCGCTGCATCTTCGTTAACTTGCACGATTGCGATGCATGGTTTTCTATCTAATCCAGCGACTAAGTTTTTAATCTCTTCCTTACGAAGAGCAACATATTCTTTAATGGTCATATTACTTTACCAATT
>CADCCA010000110.1 GCA_902799855.1 uncultured Erysipelotrichaceae bacterium
TTTGCAATGTCATGGATATAAATCGAAGTGGATATTATAAATGGAAATATCGAAAAGCTCATCCATCAGAACGTCATATTCAAAGAATGAAAGATGTTGTCGATTATATCGAAGCTAATAAAAAATAAGCCTTAAATAATGACAATTAAGAAGCCACGTTGAAGTGCTAGGATAAAAGTGGACAAGGGTAAAAAAGCCCCCCTCCACTTTTTTCTTTGTTATTCTATTTACAAGGAGGTTTAAAATGCGAGAAAAGAAGAAAAACATAATGCGTACTCCAGAAGAAAAAGAACGTATTGTATTAGAAAGTTTCCAATCTGGTTGTTCTCAAACTGCTGAAAAATACGATATTGATCGTTCTGTTTTAAAAGAGTGGCGAGCAAAATATCGAGCACATGGCATTGATGGGTTAAAAAGCAAAACAGGTAAAACTAAAAGCCCAAGAAAAGGCAATCCATATGGTGGTTTGCAAAATAAGAAAGCCAAAACTAGAGAAGAAGAATTAGAACTTGAAAATCTTAAGTTAAAAGTTGAGGTAGCTAGATTAAAAAAAGGATACCAAGTGAAAGGAGTTGGTTCAAAAAAGGAATACGTTACTATCAAAGACTTGAATACGAAGTCTTAGAAGAATTATCTAAACAATATCCTGTTTCGTTACTTTGCAATGTCATGGATATAAATCGAAGTGGATATTATAAATGGAAATATCGAAAAGCTCATCCATCAGAACGTCATATTCAAAGAATGAAAGATGTTGTAGCGGCCTATCTGAAGCGAAAACACGGTGTCATCATGTCCCCAGAATACATATATCGATGTAGAAAATATGCAGGAGTTATATGTCAGTCAAAGCATTATAAATACAAGAAACCTGGTGAGAATAGCTACATTTATCCAAATCTCATGTGGAATAACTGGAATGCATCTAAACCATTAGAAATCATCGTTTCTGATATGACAGCCTTCTATTCCAAAGGAATCTATTACGAATTAACGTTATATTTTGATACCTTCAACCGTGAAATTGTGGGATTTGGATTAACTGATCGGAAAGGTGATGTAAAACCATATTTTGAAGGGTTAAGACAAGTTATAGACCTTATAAAAGAAAAAGAACAAACCAACTTATCTACTTTGCATACAGATCAAGGCTCGGTTTATTCTTCTGAAGCCTATAACAAGCTTCTATCTAATAATAACATTATTCATTCAATGTCTCGAGCAGGAACTCCAACAGATAATCCAATCGATGAATCTCTTAATGGCTGGATTAAAGATGAATTATATATCGATTTCAATCTTAAAAAATGTGATGATGTTTTGTCTTTGATAAAAGAATATATCAATTATTACAACAATGAACGTCCCATGTATTGCCTTAAATACAAAACCCCACATCAGTTTAAATCTGACATGGGGTATTGATGCTTTTTTGAACTGTCTACTTTTCGTTGACTAGTTCAATTGGGTGGTTTTCTTTAACTTTGCTAAATAAAAATTCTTTTATGCTTTATATAGTCATAACTTCGAATATTTGGTAAAATATCGAAGACTAAACATATGGAAAAGAAAATTATTATCAAAGGCGCTAGAGAAAATAATCTCAAAAACATCGATGTCACTTTGCCAAAAGATTCATTGATTGTTTTTTCTGGTTTATCAGGCAGTGGTAAATCCACTTTAGCGTTCGATACAATTTTCGCAGAAGGTCAAAGAAGATACATGGAATCATTATCTAGCTATGCTAGACAGTTTTTAGGTAACTTTGATAAACCAGATGTCGACGCTATCGAAGGCTTATCTCCTAGTATTGCCATCGATCAAAAATCAGTTTCCCATAACCCAAGAAGTACTGTTGGTACAGTCACTGAAATCTATGACTATTTAAGACTTTTATTTGGGCGAATTGGTATTCCGTACTGCCCAAATCACCATACCCCAATCGTTTCTTTTTCTGTGACGATGATGACAGATGTGGTGATGAATTATCCAAAAGGCACTAAAGTCCAACTTCTTTCTCCAATTGTCCATCAAGAAAAAGGCACCCAAAAAGATGTCTTAGAAAAAATTAGAAAAGATGGCTTTAACCGTGTGAGAGTGGACGGTCAAACCTTAACGCTTGAAGAAGTTCCGGCCTTAGAAAAAAATAAAAAGCACAATATCGATATCGTCGTAGATAGAT
>CADCCA010000111.1 GCA_902799855.1 uncultured Erysipelotrichaceae bacterium
CTTATGGCGTCAAGGATATTAAACCAAAATACGCACAAGTAGATGAACCTATAATTGATTATTCAAATATTAAAGTTAAATACAAATTTATTGACAACAAAATATACATTTCAGTTCCTCCCATAAGGTTAATTGACGACGCAGACAAAAAGCCTGTAGTGGTTATAAAATGCGACGACAGTGATGTGCTGATTGAAGAGCTTGGCGTTTATGGTTCTGGAATTATAATGTCTACATCTCCAAAAAGAATATTGTTACCTGTAGAGAGTTTCAAAAAAATGTCTTTCTCTGTAACGATATTACACAACGGACATATTATTTATGACTCAAAAGAATCGATGTTTCGAGACTTCATTCTTTTCAAAGGAGAAAAAGAAATAATAGCCAATGAGGTTGTTCCTGGAAGATATTTCTTGGTATATGCTTGTGGGAATTGTGTTTCTTGCTCTGGAAGGCTGATTAAAAAAATAAACGAATTAATCAGTGAAATGGAATTTTATGAGGGTGATACAATACAAACCACAGATAGATGCGTAATATTTCTCTTTGAAAACTCTAAACGCGATGTGTTTGTTTTTTCCAACAAAATACCTAGAGCTGTTTTTCAATCCAACAATACCGAATACCAGATTATTGACGGGGATGTTAGGATTGGCATTTCAAATAAAATAAATACCGAAGATATCGGGATAAGATATGAAGAAGCTCCTCTAAGACTCGTTGATTTTCCAAAATATATTTATAACGGATTTGAATATTACGTAATCACTGAGCTTCTTAATTCTGGCGTTCCGCAACGAATAACTGTCTTTCAATTTAGTGATGGCAAAATATTAGAGATATTTGATGTTGTTAAGTTTGAGAATGTTAGTATAACTTTTGATAAAGAAGCATATTATGGCGATGACAATGTTGGGGAAGCAGTTTTTAAAGCTGATAATTTTTGTTTCAAAACAACATTTGTAGCTAATAATAAAAAGGTATGCTTCCATTTAGATAATGGTGATATTAATGCAAAAATTCCTTTGTTGGAGTGGAAAATAGATGACGGATCGTGGCAAAACAAGCCGTTATCTGAAGGTATTTGGCATGGAGAATTTTCTTCTGAGACCACGCTATCAATAAGATATCCGTCTGACACGTTTTCTGTTTTTGTGGGTAGGCAGGAGTTTGTTAATAAAAACGATGGAAATAAAACTTATTCGCTCGGGCTTTCCATGCTTAAAGAATTAGCCACACCGCAAAATGATAACAATTGTTCTTTTGAAGTATATCTTAAAAACAACACCGTTAAATACCATCTTTTTGATGTGTTTTTTAAGTTTTGTTCTCTCCTATGTTGATTGATGGCGCCAACAAAACAATTGAATGGAACCCAATATCTTATCGCGGAAAAAGAGAAGCTGAATTTCTTATTGTTTTTAAAAACAACCAAAACAAAACAAGCAGTATAAACGTATCTTTAACAAATAAAACGATCGATTGTTCAAAGCTTGATGACGATTATTATCATATAAGCGTATACCCAGCATCAAACAATATGGCCAATCTTAATTTACCATTATTTGAAAAAAGAGTGGCTATGGGTAATGAAAAAGCTATTAAATATAAGACTGTATCATTTTTAATTAATGAAACAGTTATTAGTGGAAGAATACCTCATTTAAAAAAAGTAAGTCCATTTTATATCGGAGATATTGTCTATCTGTGTACTCGAGATGGTGCCGATTTTTATTCTGGCAATATTTATTATTTCGATGAAGATAAAATGAAACACTATTTAAATCGTGTCAAATCACTTGATGGAAGAATTGTTCAAATTAATCCAGTTAGAATTGAAATGAAAACTAACAGAACCTTTTACTTAGGCTATGGATTGGATGTTAATGACAAAGATTTTGAGTATGATAATGAATTTGCATTAAATAGCAATGGTCTTATTACAGTCGAAACCAAAAGTGGTGGATCAAAAACAGATCCTATAGATTATTACATTTTCATTACTTGCTTTAACAAAACTAAAAGATTTGAATAATTTATTTGGTCATTATACTATATGATAATTAACAAATATGAACAAAAAGAGTAATGCTCCTGTCATTATCCTAACAGTACTATATTCAGCGCTGTGGTTTTCTTTGTTGTTCATAGTAGTGGGTTTCTTTATGACTAAACCAGTCGCTTTTTATAACAAAATAAAAGGAAAAAGAATACACGCTACCCCTAAAAACAATAAATCATCTTCTAAATACGGCTATAGCGATGATTCTATAGAAGATGAAGCAATGTTCATTGACGATATGGATGAGGATTGATAAAACATATTACTTTTGTAGTTTTGTAATATCATAATATTAAAGAGGTAACCACATATGAAAGTACTAATAATTAACGGTAGTCCACGTTTAAATGGTAATTGTTCTAAGTTAATTGATGAAATGGTTAATATCTTTGAACAAGAAGGTATTGAAGTAGAAAACTATCAAATAGGTTCTAAAGCATTTAGAGGTTGTATGGCATGTGGATATTGCTATGAAAACCATGAATGTGTTTTTAAGGATGATGTTAATCAATTAGCGAAAATCTTTAATGATTCAGATGGTCTAGTAGTGGTTTCTCCTGTTTATTATGGTTCCGCGAATGGTTCACTTATCTCTTTATTAGATAGAATGTTCTATAGTTCTCAATTTGATAAACGCTTTAAAGTGGGTGCAAATGGCTTTGGTAGAGAAAAAGAACAAATAGAAAAAGATGAAGAAGGACTACAAAACGCTAGAGTAGTAGCAAGAAATATGGTCTTCTTAATGAAAGCCATTAAAGATGCTAAAAAGAAATATGGTTATCCAGAAATGGAAGAAAATAAATTCACGCACTTCATAAAATAATAAAAATGAAAAAGTTATTATTAACAGTATTATCAATCTTTCTTTTAGGAGCGTGCTCCTCTAATCAATCTAGTAATAATAATGATTCTTCCAAAACATCTAGTAGTGGTACTGAATCGATTATTACGGGTGAAAGTAATACCCTTGTCGCTTATTTTTCAGTTACTAACCACACTGAAGCGTTAGCAAAATTCGCTCAAGAACACTTAGAATGTGATCTATTTGAAATAGTGCCAACTCAAGAATATACCAGTGAAGATATTGACTATAATTCTGATTGTAGGGCTAACAGAGAACAAAACGATGAAACCGCTAGACCTCAAATAAAAAATAAGATTGAAGATATGTCTAAATATGACACGATTGTTCTAGGCTATCCAATCTGGTGGTCTCAAGCTCCTAAAATCATGTATACCTTTATTGAATCATATGATTTCACTAATAAAACAATCTTACCTTTCTGCACGTCAGGTAGTTCTCCAATTGGTAGTAGTGCTACTAACTTAGCCAAAAGTGCACCAAAGGCTAATTGGTTAGAAGGCAAAAGATGTGCAGCAGGCACTAATAAAGAAACCTTCAATAGTTGGTTAGATGAAAACATTAAAAAGGACACTAATGATATGAACTTATATATTGATAATCAAAAAGTAGATGTAACTTGGGAAGATAATGATTCGGTTAAAGAATTAAAGACCATCTTACCTCTTTCTATTAATATGCACGAATATGGTGGATTTGAACAAACTGGTAGTATTGGTAAATCCATTACTAGAAATGATATTCAATTAGATGTAGTTCCTGGAGATATCGTTTTATATTCTGGTAATCAAATATCAGTGTTTTATAATTCCAGCAGTTGGTCATATACAAAATTAGGCCACATAAATCTCTCTAATAACGAATTAAATTCATTATTAAACAAAGATAGTGTACTTTTCGAATTAAAAGCATAAAATACTAGGGTATGCAATTAGTTAATGAAAACACTATCAGTAGCAGTAAGGGTGCTAAAGTAAAAGAATTTACTTCAATCATCCTTTTTATTATCGGCTTAGCTTTCTTAATCGTTTTCTTTGTC
>CADCCA010000112.1 GCA_902799855.1 uncultured Erysipelotrichaceae bacterium
CCATTCTTAAGAATTGATTCTTCATTTTTATCTTATTGATAAAGTGTAGTGGAATCACGATTACAACAAAGGAAATAACGAAACCAAATGTTGGACTAATTCCAGCATTAAATCCCGCGTATATAGGCATAAATAAGCCTAATAAGAGATATAGAGACATGATTAACACACCGTCAATAAATGAAGCGGAAGTTAAACCGATGATAAAGACAATTAATAACTGTAATGAGACTTTAATGTTATCGCCTAATGGTAGGGAAATCATACCTACTACGCACATAAGTGCGAGCATTATAGCGTTCCTAGTAATTCTTCTAATAACATTAGCCTGATTCATACCTGCTCCATTGTACTCTTTTTGTAAAAAATATGTTCACCTTTTTGATGTTTTGTTATAATAAACGTTAGGTATGACCACTCGCTTTCTACTCATTAAACATCTCTCGCTCGGATTAGGAGTTCTTCTAAAAAGAGAAAATTCAGATGTTGGCAAAATTTATTTCGGTGAATCAAAGGCTACTAAATCAGTCAGTCTTTCTCATCCTTATTTGTCTGTGGCGGAAAATGTCACCCTTAGAAAGTTTGTATCTCTTGGTCTTTACGAAGGATTATTTGATGATCAAACACGCATCTTAGCCCAAGACTATTTAGATAGCAGTATTAAAGACATGCACATCAGTGAAAATGCCTGTTATGGGTCAATTGTAAGCACGTTTACGCAGTATTCATGGCGATGAGAAAACTCATCAATCCAAAGGCCGCTAGTGGTAAAGCGGTAACCACTCCAGTTGATAATAACGAATTTAAAGATGCCTTAGAAAGATTCCTCTATGTAAGAAGTGCGGATAATCTTTCTTTGGTCAGCAAACTTTCGTATCAATTATTCAACGAACAAAAAGCCCAACAATTCATTGATACCATTTCCTCTTTCTATCAAAGAGGTCAATATAAAGCCCGTGTTATTAGTGATATACTTTCTCCTTTATATTTTTCTAAGAAAAATAGAGATTATTTCACTTTCGTTAAGCAAACCGCTAATGAACAAGTTTTAGCGATGCTAGATGAAGCAGAAAACTATTATTTAAATACTTTATTAAGAGATTATGAAAGAAAAGGTGGAGATACTAGAAAAGCTAATCTCTATCACATTCTTTTAGAACCAGATTGTAATGGCTTAGTTAACTTATTAAAACACGCTGAAGACAATTACAGTGAAGAGAGATTAGCGAGCCAAGTAATGGTGGAATACCTTAAATATCAAGATTTAACAATTGAAAACATTACTTCTTTAAAAGACTGTTATTTATTCCAAATCAATCACCATTATTACATGAATGATTTATTAAATAGCCCAATGAAAAATAGATTAAGTGGTTATTTGTTATTCTTTGATGAATTACCGCTTGATGAAAACAAAATAAAACAAATTCCTTTGGAATATTTCTTAAAGGTAGCCCCATATAGTAATGATAAGAGCCATTATATTCAAATTGCTCATGCCTACTATAAGGAACTCAAACAAGAAGATATCCCAGGACTAGTGGAACTTGTTATCGGTATTTGCTTACAGCACGAATTCATCGATGAAAGAACTATTAGATTAACAATAGAGCTCGCTAAAAAGATTCCAAATGGATCATTCCTTATGGAACTTGTAGAAAACAATATTAGAAGACCAAGGAAAAGTAAGAATAGTTAGTTATGGATGCTTTTGAATTATTAAAACATTATGAGCTAGATAATCTTAACGAAGAACAATCACCCTCTTTTCTATGTGAGATTATTTAGTAAAATCACACGCATTGTATTACTTAGTTACACGATTTCTTATAAAGGTGCGATTAATTATTTCTGTAATATTTGCCGTGAAAAGAATCCATGCCGTCACTTTTATATTTTGGTAACTAAACTTCTAAAAGAAGAAAGAGAACAATTAAAGGCCATCAGTGAAAGATTTGCCTTTGAAATAAGTGATGTTGATCGTAGGGAACAACAATCCGCTTTCGACTATGAATTAGAAGAAGTCTTCAAAAAGATTAGAAAAGAAGATATCGCTAACGCATCCACAAAAGCGAGATTAAAAGTCTATTTAGAAGATACTCGTTTCTCCTATAGTGTTGGTCTCACAATTGCCAAAGGCAAAGAATACAAAATTCCAAGCATTGAAAGATTTATTGCTAGATTTGATAACGAAGAAGAATTCCGCTACGGCAAAGATTTAACTTTGGTCCATCGCCTTTCATCTTTCGATAAAGTCAGTCAACAAATCATTCGTATCCTTGTAGAACATGAAAATAATTCCTTCATCGATTTAAGAAATGAAGAATCATTAGAATACCTCGATGCATTATTAGATGTTTTAAATGACG